>NZ_JBXMRC010000001.1:0-49013 GCF_057084925.1 Perlucidibaca sp.
GAGCCTTGCTCACCCAAGCCCTCAGCGCGTGCAACCCAAGCCGACCACAGACCCGAACGCGGGGCTGAAGGACGAGCAATGGGGCGGCGTGTGACTTGACTAGACATTAGGCTGACTCGCTGCCAAAGGTTTGAGCCAAAATCGCCAACACCAATTGGCTAAAATCCAAGCCGGCTGCTTGAGCGGCCATTGGCACCAGTGAGTGATCGGTCATGCCGGGCACGGTGTTGATTTCGAGCAACCAGAAACGGCCCTGGCTATCGCGCATGGCATCAATGCGGCCCCAACCCTTTGCGCCAATCACCTCAAAGGCTTCTTCAGCAATGGCCTGCAACTGGCGCTCTTCTTCTGCAGCTAGGCCACAGGGGATCTTGTACTGCGTGTCGTTGCGCTGATACTTGGCTTCGAAGTCATAGAAATCGTTAGCTGGGATCATGCGGATCACCGGCAGCGCCTTCCCGTTCAGCATGCTAACGGTGTACTCACTGCCTTCAATAAAGTGCTCAGCAATCACTTCACTATCGTGTTCGGCGGCGACGGCATAAGCCTTGGCCAAATCATCCACGGTGTAGACCTTAGCCATGCCAATGCTGGAGCCTTCGCGTGAGGGCTTGACCATGAGTGGCAAACCCAACTCGGCCACCACAGCGGCAAAATCGCAGCCAGCCGACAGGCGACGATAGGTCGGTGTGGGCAGACCACAACCCAGCCACAACTGCTTAGTACGTGCCTTGTCCATGCCAATGGCAGAGGCCATAACACCACTGCCGGTGTACGGCACGCCGAACTGTTCAAGCACGCCCTGCATCACACCGTCTTCGCCACCACGGCCATGCAGGACGATGAATGCGCGGTCATAGCCTTGGACTTCCACGATGTCACGTTCGGCTGGATCAAACGCATGGGCATCAACGCCCGCTGCCTGCAATGCCTTCAGCACTGCAGCGCCACTGATCAGCGAAATAGGACGCTCAGCCGCAGTGCCACCCATGAGCACGGCAACACGGCCAAAACGCTTCACATCAATCATAGTCATCATCAATCTCACTTTTTCGCAGCGGTCAGATACAGACCGTTCTGAGCCAGCTCCAGCGCAATCGCGCCGACCGTGCCTGCTCCCTGTGTCAGCAGCACATCACCGGCTCGCAATTGCGAAGGCAACAGCTGTGCCAGCTCTTCGGCCTTTTCCACAAACACTGGATCAACCAAGCCACGCGTACGGATGCTGCGCGCCAGCGTGCGGCTATCGGCACCGGCAATGGCTTTTTCACCTGCGCTGTAGACATCGAGCAGCAGCAGCTGATCCACGGTAGACAGCACCTGCACGAAATCCTCGAAGCAGTCGCGGGTACGGCTGTAGCGATGTGGCTGGAACATCATGACCAAGCGGCGACCGGGGAAGGCCTGGCGGGCAGCGGCAATTGTCGCAGCGACTTCACGCGGGTGATGGCCGTAATCATCCACGAGCTGCACACCGCTGGCTTCAGCAAGCCGCTGGAAGCGACGCCCCACGCCTTGGAAGTTACCCAGCGCACTCATAATGGCGCTATCTTCCACTTCTTCATCCGTCGCAATCGCAATAGCCGCCAGCGAGTTCAGTACGTTGTGCAGACCTGGCAGATTCAAGGTGACCCGCAGCGGTTCACGGCCTAAACGATGCACGGTGAAGTGAGTTTGCAGGCCTTCCTGATGCACATCGGTGGCACGCACATCGTTATCAGCATCGAAACCGTAAGTAATGGTTGGACGCGCAATTTTCGGTAACAGCTCGCGCACCACCGGATCATCGCCACAGACCACGGCGAGGCCGTAGAACGGCAGGTTGTGCAGGAACTCGATGAAGGTGCGCTTGAGCACCTCGAAATCGCCGCCATAGGTGTCCATGTGATCGGCGTCGATGTTGGTAACGACCGAGGCCATGGGCTGCAAATGCAAAAAGGAAGCATCGCTCTCGTCGGCTTCGGCAACAAAATAGCGGCTGCTGCCGAGCTTGGCGTTGGTGCCGGCGCTGTTGAGCAGGCCGCCAATCACATACGTTGGATCGAAGCCGCCTTCGCCCAGGATCGATGCGATCAAGCTGGTCGTGGTGGTCTTGCCATGCGTACCCGCGATGGCAATGCCGTGGCGATAGCGCATCAGCTCTGCCAGCATCTCGGCACGGCGAACGATAGGCAAACGACGTTCCTGCGCAGCCTTCACTTCAGGATTGCTCGAATCGATGGCCGTGGAGACCACCAACACATCCGCCTTCTCGATATGTGCCGCATCGTGACCAATAAAAATTTCGGCGCCGAAGGACTTTAGGCGATCGGTGGTCTTGCCCGCTTTGGCATCTGAGCCTGCGACTTCATAACCTTGATTCAGCAGCACCTCAGCGATACCGCACATGCCCGCACCACCAATGCCGACAAAATGAATACGGCGAATACGGCGCATTTCGGGAATTTCAATTAAGCGCGTACGCGGAATGGCTTTCATGCATGACCTCTCAAAATAGCGTTGACGACCAAAGCCGTCGCATCGGGCTTGGCCAGCGTGCGGGCTTTTTCTGCCATTTGCTGCAGCGTCTTACGATCGAGTAACTCAGCCAGCGTGACGGCAAAGGCAGCGGGCGTCAGATCGCGTTGCTGAAACAGGCGAGCCGCCCCTATATCACTTAAAAAACGCGCATTCGCGGTCTGGTGATCATCAACCGCATGCGGGAAGGGAATGAGAATTGAAGCCACGCCAGCAGCGGCAATTTCAGACACCGTGAGCGCACCCGAGCGGCAAATGACTAAGTCAGCCCAGTCGTAAACCGCCGCCATGTCATCAATAAACGGCAGGATGTCGGCTTGCACACCGAGCTTGCGATAAACCTCAGCGGCTTTATCGGCATGCTTGCGACCCGCCTGATGACGAATCTCTGGGCGTTGTGCTTCGGGCAGCTCCGCAAAGGCAGCAGGCACCAATTCATTTAATGCGACGGCACCCAAACTGCCGCCCAAAACCAACACGCGCAGGGAGCCCCGACGAGCGGCATATCGCGCACTGGGCTGAGCCAGTGTGGCGATTTCATCGCGAACCGGGTTGCCGACCCAAATCGCTTTATCACAGGACTCAAAGGCATCAGGAAACGCCTGCAAAACCTGAGTTGCAAACTTGGAGAGGGCCTTGTTGGTAAAGCCGGCAATGGCATTTTGCTCATGGATATACAGGGGTAAGCCGGACAGCCGTGCTGCCAAGCCGCCGGGTCCGGTGACATAGCCACCCAAACCAATCACGGCATCGGCATTCACTGCCGAAAACACGCGAGTGGCCTTCCAGACGGCACGCAGCAATTTGGTGGGGGCTTTCAACAGTGGCTTGAGACCATTACCGCGCAAGCCGCCAACATCGAGATAGGTAATATCGAAGCCCGCCTTGGGCACCAGATCTACCTCAATGCCAGCTTTTGTGCCAAGCCAGTGAATACGGACACCTTGCGCCTGCAGGGCGCGAGCCACTGCCAGCGCTGGGAACACATGGCCACCGGTCCCCCCAGCCATCACGACTACAGACTTAACGAGCGCCATTGCTGCCTCCTTCTGTGCGTCGCAAACCACGCTCGCTGACCTGACTAGACTCGGCATCAATGCGCAGCAGAATGGCGAGAATCACGAAGACCATGACCAGACTCGACCCACCGTAGCTCACCAGCGGCAACGTCAAACCCTTGGTTGGGAAGAAGCCGATGTTTACACCGATATTGATCGCGGACTGCACGCCCAACATCACCGCCAAACCGTAGGCGACGTAGGCAGAAAAATATTGGCCGGCACGTTCAGCTCGCTGCCCAATGCGCAGAGCGGCTGTGACCAAGGAAGCCACCGCCAGCAGCAAAACCAGCACACCAATCAAGCCAAATTCTTCGGCATAGACCGCAAAGACAAAGTCGGTATGTGCTTCGGGCAAATAAAACAGTTTTTGCACGCTGTGACCCAGCCCCACACCGAACCAGTCACCACGCCCAAATGCAATCAAGCTCTGAACCAATTGATAGCCGGTGTTGTACTGATCAGCCCATGGGTCTGTGAAGGCCAACAGGCGCTTCATACGGTAGGACTCCATCATGACAACAGGAATACCCGCCAGCGTGACCGTTCCCATGACGGCGAGAAACTGCTTAAGCGGCGCACCTGCTAGGAACAGCATGCAGGTTGTCGCCATGATGACCACAATACTGGCACCAAAATCGGGCTCTAACATGAGGAACATGACCACAAAAAACAGCGCCACTAAGGGCTTAACGAACCCCATTGCGCGACTGCGAACTTCTTCTTGACGCCTCACGAGATAAGCCGACATCGCCAAAACCGCCGCCAGCTTCATCACTTCAGAGGGCTGCATGGTGATACCGCCAAAGCCAATCCAGCGCATGCTGCCATTGACCCGACGACCAATGCCTGGAATCAACACAATCGCGATAAGAATCAACGCTATTAAGAACACCCAGTAACTGTAGCGACTCCAAAACTGCATCGGCACTTGCAGCACCACGGCACCCACGACCAGTCCGATGCAGAGGTAGATGGCATGACGAATAAAGAAGTAGAACGGATTGCCGAATGTGGCCTCGGCAACACCCATTGAGGCCGACCCCACCATGATCAAACCGATACACAACAAGAAGCCGGAAGCGACCAACACGACCTGGCGCTCCGTCAGCTCAGCAACGATATTTCGTAGCAGTTGCATCGGTGGATTCATGCTTTGGCTGGTCATGCGTGCCCCTCAACCAAACGACGAACGCCCGCAACGAATTGATCACCGCGATCTTCGTAATGCTTGAACATGTCAAAGCTGGCGCAGGCAGGAGACAGCAGCACGGCATCGCCCGGCTTGGCTAAACGCAGCGCCTGAGCAATGGCTTCATCCAGACTTGTGCAATGGAATCGTGGCAATGCCGCCGCGACGGCCAAATCAATAACCGAGGCATCTTCGCCAATGAGAATAAGTGACCGACCAAACTGAGCCATGGCAGGCGAAAGCGGGGTGAAGTCCTGCCCTTTGCCTACACCGCCAGCAATCAGCAGAATTTTGCCGCTAATCGCTGCGCCTAGGCCGTTAATGGCCGCCAAGGTCGCACCAACATTGGTGCCCTTAGAGTCGTTGTACCAACCGATACCATTGTGCATGGCCACGCGCTGGCAGCGATGCTTTAGACCGGTGAATGAACGCAGCGTGTTCAGCATGGCATCCATGGGCAGGCCAACGGCCTCGCCTAGCGCTAGGCAGGCCAGCGCATTCGCCACGTTGTGATCACCAAAAATCTGCAGCTCACTGACCGGCATGAGCATCTCGCGACCGCGCGCCAAGTAGGGTTTCCCCTCGACGACACGAACACCAAAATCATTCAAATCTGGCACGCCCAAACCAAAGCTGGCACGGGGCAGATCATCGGCAATTAATGGCACTGTGAGCGCATCCTCACGATTAAACACAAAGCGCTCACAGTTGCGGTAAATACGATGCTTGGCTTGGTGATAGTCCACCATGCCGGTGTAACGATCCATATGGTCTTCGCTGAGGTTCAGCACCACCGCGACGGCTGCCTTCAGGGAGTGTGTTGTTTCCAATTGGAAGGACGACAGCTCCATCACATACAGGTCTTTTTCACCCTCAGCGAGCATGTCCAACACCGGCGTTCCGATATTGCCGCAGACGCCCGTGCGCTTACCGGCAGCTTCGCCCATTAGGCCAACCAGCGTGGTCACCGTACTCTTCGCATTAGAGCCGGTAATTGCCACAATCGGTGCCTTTGCCGCACGGCAAAACAGCTCCACATCACCGACCACAGAGACACCCGCAGCCATTGCAGCGGCAATGGCCGGCTCGCGAATGGAGATGCCAGGGCTGCTGATGACTTCGCTGGCACGCAAGAACAATTCCGCATCGAGCTTACCGAGGCTGACCTCAACATCTGGAAACTCTGCACGCAGCTCGGCTAGGCCTGGCGGATGCTCACGCGTATCGTTAACCGCAACGGGATAACCCTGCGCTTTTAAATAACGGACGCAGGACAGCCCAGTCTTTCCCAGACCGATGACCACCCGCAAACCGTCGCGCTGAATAAGCATGCCCGCCTCTCCTTAACGCAGCTTCAAGGTCGCAAGACCAATCAGCACCAACATGAAGCTAATGATCCAAAAACGCGCCACCACACGCGTTTCTGGCCAGCCCTTAAGTTCAAAATGGTGATGAATCGGAGCCATGCGGAAAATGCGTTTGCCGGTCAACTTGAAGCTGGCCACTTGCAACATCACCGAGACTGTTTCCATGACGAAGACGCCGCACATGACAAACAGCACAATTTCTTGACGCACGATGACAGCGATGGTGCCGAGCACCGCGCCCAGCGAGAGCGCGCCGACATCGCCCATGAATACTTGCGCGGGGTATGCGTTGAACCAGAGGAAACCGAGGCCGGCACCGATAATGGCGCCGCAAATGATGATGAGCTCGCCAGCACCGATCACGAATGGAATCTGTAAGTAGGTGGCGAATTTGATGTTGCCGGTCAGGTAGGCAAAGATTGCCAACGCACCCGCGACCATCACGGTCGGCATAATGGCTAAGCCATCCAAGCCATCGGTGAGATTCACCGCATTGCTGGCACCGACAATAACGAAGTAGCTAAGCACAATGTAGAACAGGCCCAACGGGATAATCACGTCCTTAAAGAACGGCACGATCAAGCTGGTTTCAATGGGCGTCTTCGCGGTGAGGTAAAGGACAATGGCTGCACCTAAACCACCGACCGACATCCAAAAATACTTCCAACGACTGGGTAGACCCCGTGGGTTTTTCTCGACCACTTTACGGTAATCGTCGACCCAACCGACGAAACCAAAAATCGCCATGACGGCCAACACAATCCAGATATAAAGATTATCTAAGCGCGCCCAAAACAGCGTGCTCACTGCAATAGTCAGCAGAATCAGTACGCCACCCATGGTGGGCGTACCAGTTTTGGCCAAATGCGTTTGCGGGCCATCATTACGAATAGCCTGACCAAACTTCATTTCTTTGAGCTTTTCGATCAAGTGGGGGCCCCACCACAGCGACAACGCGAACGCGGTGACAATGCTGAGCATGAAGCGGAAGGTCAGGTAGTTGAATACCCCGAAACCCTTGTAGTGTTGCGCCAGTTGGTCGGCAAGCCAAAGTAGCATGTCAGTGCACTCCTACTTCGCCCGTCAGGCCTTGCACAACCCGCTCCATACGTGCGCTGCGCGAGCCTTTCACGAGAATGGTCACTACGCCTTGCAGCTCAGCCTCTAAGGCTTTCAGCAACGCTTGGTGATCCGGAAACAGCTGTGCTTGGCTGCCGAAACCGGCGGCATAATGGGCGCTGTGCTGCCCCGTTGCATAAAGGGCGTCGATATTTTTCATAGCTGCATATTCTCCGACTTCAAGATGACCCGATGCCGTGGCATCGCCCAATTCCCCCATATCCCCAAGCACCAAGACATGACGACCCGGCAAGGCTGCCAACAGGTCAATCGCGGCCTTTACAGAGCTCGGGTTGGCGTTATAGCTATCGTCAATGACATAGCGTTGATGACCCAAGCTGTGCGGCACACTTCGACCAGCATAGGCACGTGTCTTTTGCAGGCCATCAACAATGCGTGCCAGGCTGATGCCGCAGGCGTGTGCCAGCGAGGCTGCCGCCAACGCGTTCATGACTTGATGACGACCCAGAATCTGTAACTGAACCGGCGAGCTTTGCGCCCCAATGTGCAGCGTGAAGGCAAACAGCGGCATGTCGCCGGCATGTATGTCGGTGGCATAGACATCGGCAACCGTACGTTCCGAGAAGGTTTGTACGCGACGGCCAGCCAACTTTTCTAACCAATACGAGGCGAAGTCGTCATCGATATTGACGATAGCGATGCCCTCTGGCGTGAGACCGTCGTAGATCTCACCTTTAGCTTTGGCAATGCCTGCACGGCTGCCAAAGCCTTCCAGATGAGCGGTGCCAACGTTAATAATCACCGCGGCTTGGGGCTTAACCAGGCCAGAGGTGTAAGCAATTTCGCCGGCATGATTAGCGCCCAACTCAAACACGCCAAACTGATGCTCTTCGCGAAGACGCAACAGTGTCAGCGGCACGCCAATGTCGTTATTGAGGTTGCCCAGCGTCGCCAGCGTTTCGCCCTGCTGTTCAAAAATGCGCGCCGTCATTTCTTTCGTCGAGGTCTTGCCGGCACTACCGGTCATGGCAACACGCACTAATTGCGGAAAACGCGCACGCCAGGCAGCGGCTATCTCGCCCAAGGCGCGGTGGCAATCGTTCACAATAATTTGGGGAATACCGGCATTGGGGTCCATGCGCGAAACCACAGCGGCAACGGCGCCTTTTTCAGCGGCCTGACACACCAAGGCATTGGCGTCGAAATTGGGTCCTGACAACGCAATAAACACATCATGGGTCTGCAGCGAACGGGTATCACTGGAAAAACTGCCGACATCGGCATCCAGACCAATTAATTCGCCCGACACCACGCGTGCGATTTCAGACAGTCTCATGCTGCACTCCACTTGCTTAGCGCTAGCTGTACTTGCTCAACATCACTGAATGGGTAACGCACACCCATCACTTCTTGATAGGTTTCATGGCCTTTTCCTGCCACCAGCACCACATCATCGGAGACTGCATGGGCAAGTGCATAGGCAATGGCCTCGGCGCGATCCAACATCACCACCGCCGCACGCCC
The DNA here is from genome assembly GCF_057084925.1 of Perlucidibaca sp. Classification (NCBI taxonomy): domain Bacteria; kingdom Pseudomonadati; phylum Pseudomonadota; class Gammaproteobacteria; order Pseudomonadales; family Perlucidibacaceae; genus Perlucidibaca; species Perlucidibaca sp. The sequence goes on from NZ_JBXMRC010000001.1 coordinate 8,739, forward strand.
CTGAATACCTTGCTGCATGTCGTCAAGAATGGATTCCGGCGCCTCTTCACGAGGATTGTCCGTGGTCAACACCAGCTTATCGGCGAGTTCAGCGGCAATACGGCCCATGTCCACTCGCTTACCGGTGTCACGACCGCCGCCACAGCCGAATACACACCAGAGCTTACCCATGGTGTGTTCGCGCGCTGCTTTTAGGGCTTGCTCTAAGGCATCGGGGGTATGGGCGTAATCCACAACCGCCAAAGGCGAGTTACCTTGACGAAGACACTGCATGCGCCCCGCGACGGGTGGCACGGATGCTAGGGCATCTGCAGCCGCTTTCAGGTCATAGCCCAGTGTCAGCAAGCCTGCTAACACGGCGAGTAGATTGCTCGCATTGAAACGGCCAAGAAGCGGGCTGTGCAGGCTCAGCGACACATTACCGTAGCGCACTTGCATCCGCAGACCGTCAAGGGACGGGGCTACTTGCTCAGCAACCACATCGGCAGTACTGGCGGCGTTCAAGCTGTAGCGGAGACATTGCACGTCAGCAGCGAGTTGCTGACGATAAATCTCACCCTGCGGGTCATCGGCATTGATGACCGCTGCACGCAGGCCAGGCCAGGAAAACAAACGTCCCTTAGCCGCTGCGTAGCTCGCCATGTCGCCGTGATAATCCAGATGATCACGCGTTAAATTGGTAAACAGCGCAGTATGGATAGGAGTGCCCACCATGCGGCCCTGTTCTAAACCGTGGGAGCTCGCCTCCATTGCAACCAGCTCAGCACCGCGATCACGGAACTCTGCAAGTAAGCGCTGGAGTTGCAGCGGGTCCGGCGTGGTGAACTGCGAGGCCGCTAGCTCACCATAGAAGCCATTGCCCAGCGTACCAATCACTGCACTACGACGACCCAGCTGAAGAGCAGCGCCCGCCATTAAGTTAGCAATACTGGTTTTACCGTTGGTGCCCGTGACAGCCATAACAGTCATGTCAGCCGCCGGCTGATCATAGAAGCGCGCAGCAAATTGGCCTAATTGCTGCGTCAGCTCCGGCACCACTAAAACGGGCACGCCGGCCTGCTCAGCATGAGCCAGCCACTCACCACCCGCCTCCACCAGAATGGCACCGGCACCTGCAGCCAAGGCTGCCGGCACATGGCTACGCGCATCGTGGTGCAAGCCCGCCAGGGCGACAAATACCGAACCCGGCTTAACTAAACGCGAATCGGACACCAGCGAGGGCACAGGCACACCAGCCCACTGCGCTGGTACATCCTTCCAAATTTGCGCTAGTGTTTTCAATTAGCCCTCCCGCCCTGGACGAGCCCATGTTGATGGGTGGGGGTAACGATGCTGCTCCGCTAAGCGTTCAGCACTGCGGTCAGGCTCAATGTTCATCAAGCGTAACGTGTCTGACATCATGCGCGAAAACACGGGCGCTGCGGCAAGGCCACCGTAGTAACCACCCTTACGGGGGTTATCAATAATCACTGCGGTTACGACGCGAGGCGCACTGGCGGGAGCCAAACCAACAAACAATGACATGTAAGCATCGCTGGCATATCCGCCCGCCTGTGCTTTGTGCGCAGTGCCCGTTTTACCCGCAACACGATAGCCTGGAACCGCTGCGCGCAGGGCTGTACCTTCTTGAGTAACCACGGTTTCCATCATCGGAATCAGCGCACGTGCAATCTTCTCATCCATGATGCGCTTGCCCGCTACCGGGCCGCTGACCTTGGTAAAGCTCACCGGGCGTTGAATGCCGCCACTCGCGATGACCGCATAGGCTTGAGCCAGCTGCAACGCAGTGACAGTGACGCCGTAGCCATAAGACATGGTCGCCACTTCAACGGGATTCCAACGGCTTTGTGGCTGCATGCTGCCGGCGCTTTCGCCAGGGAAGCCGCTGCCAGTGTTGCGCCCGAACCCCAAGCGACGATGCAACAGCGGCAAGGTATCGCGGGGCAGCGCCATTGCAATTTGTGCTGTCGCCACGTTACTGGACTTGGTGAGCAAGGTTGTCATGTCAATCACGCCGTAATTGTCATGATCCCGAATCAACTTATTCAACACCTTGTAGGTGCCGGGATGGGTATTAAAGTGACTATGCGTTGAATACTTGCCACTCTCTAGCGCAGCCACCACAGTAAATGGCTTGAGAGTTGAGCCCGGCTCAAACTGATCGGTAACCGCGCGATTACGCAGGGCATTAACGGTCAATTGCTTACGGTTATTCGGGTTATAGGAGGGCATATTCGCCATGGCTAATACCTCCCCTGTATCCACATCCAGAGACACCAATGCGCCTGCGGAGGCATTGTGCTCAGCGACACCACGAGCCAGTTCCCGATACGCCGCATACTGAACGCGAGTATCAAAGCTCAATGAAATGTTTTTACCGGGATGGGCCGCTTTAATAAGTGCCACATCTTGCACACGGTGCCCTTTGAGATCCTTCACGACCCGCTTAGCGCCAGCCTGACCCGACAGCAGATCATTGAGCGCCATCTCAAGACCTTCTTTGCCTTGGTCATCGAGGTCTGTGAAGCCTATCATGTGCGCCGTTACGTCTGCCTCAGGATAGAAACGACGATATTCGGTCATGCCATACACACCCGGCATATCTTTAGCCAGAATCAGCTCGGCGGCGGCAGGCGATAAATGCCGCTTAGCATACATAAAGCCTTTGCGCGCATTACGCTTCACGCGTGCAACTAAGGAGCCCGCAGGTAGCGCCAGATCGCGCTCCAAATCGGCAATCGACGCATTCGCTGCCAAGGCTTGACGTGGATTAATCCAAATAGACACCACGGGTGTGCTGACTGCCAGCGGCGCCCCATTACGATCCAAAATCATGCCGCGCATGGCCATAACAGGTTCAATACGCAGGGATCGCGCATCGCCCTGCTTACGCAAAAATTCACTGTCTACCACGGTTAAATACACGGCACGCGCAACCAAGCCCGCAAACAAAAACAGCAAGGCGCCACCCAGAAAAAAATGACGATGGCGGAACTGCAATGTAGTGCCGCCCGTGGTGTTTTTCTTGAGAGGGATTTGAGTCATGGCCGCACCATCATGACTTCATGGGGCGCGGGGGTACGCATGCCTAATTCATCGGTAGCGACTTTGCCGATTCGACCATAAGCACCCCAAGCTTGCTGCTCCAGCAAAAGCTGCCCCCACTCCACTTCTAGGTGATCTCGCTCTACCTGCAAGGTTTGCAATTGGTTGAGATAGACGCGGGATTTATGAACGCTGTAAGCAACGCCCAGTGAAGCAGCAATCAGGGCCATCAAGATGGCGGCAACTTGACGCATTTCGGGCTGCACAATCATGCGAGCCATTGCGCTTAAGCGCGTGGACCACATCATGAGAACACCTGCAAGCGCTCAGCCACGCGCAAATGCGCACTTCGCGCACGCGGGTTCATGGCCACTTCACTCGGGCTTGGCTCAATGGCTTTACCGATCTTTTTAAGGCCAGGCTTCATTTGCTGCCAGGTCACCGGCAAGCCTGGTGGAAAGTCATCGCCCTTGACCTCACGGTTAATGAATTGCTTAACCATGCGATCTTCTAAAGAATGAAAGCTAATGACCGCTAAGCGCCCGCCGGGAGCCAAAACCACTAAGCTTTGTTCGAGAAAATCTTCTAAATCGCTGAGCTCACGATTGACCGCAATTCGAATAGCCTGAAAACTGCGCGTTGCTGGATGTTTATGCTTTTCCCACGCTGGGTGTGCGACCGCAACAATGTCCGCCAATTGTTTGGTACGAATAATTGGGGCCTGGCCACGTGCCGTCACAATCGCACGCGCAATACGCTTAGCAAAACGCTCTTCACCATAGGTTTTCAGCACATCCGCCAAATCGGCTTCACTCACGGTTGCTAACCAATCGGCCGCACTCTGACCGCGCGTAGTATCCATACGCATATCCAGCGGGCCATCATTCATAAAGCTGAAACCACGCTCAGCGTCATCAATCTGCGGGGAAGACACCCCTAAGTCAGCTAAAACGCCAGTGACCTGGCCAAGCAAACCAAGACTCGCCACATGCGACTTCATGCTCGCAAAAGAATCATGCACGATGCTGAAGCGAGGATCCGCCTTAGCCAATGCCTCTCCCGTCTCGATGGCTTTGGGGTCTTTATCAAACGCAATGACACGAGCTGAGGGGCTCAAAGCTGCCAACAACTTGCGTGTATGGCCGCCACGACCGAACGTGGCATCGATATAGCAGCCAGAAGTCTGCGTCAGCACCGCATCCACGGTTTCATCACACAGTACGGTGAGGTGCTGGAAGTCAGTCATGGTCAGAGCGCCAGGGTATCGATGGCTTGCGCCAATTCAGCCGCAGAGAAATTCGCATTCAGCAGCTCGGCCTGCAGAGCATCCCAAGCTGGCTTGTGCCAAATTTCACACTTCTTACCTTGGCCAGCGACAACGACCGCTTTATCTAAGTGCGCAAACTGGCGCAGCTCAGGGCTCACCAAGAATCGACCCGCACTGTCCAGCGTGACTTCGGTGGCATAACCCAAAATGCGGCGCTTTAACTGAGTCATCGCCACACTGGACGTTGGCAAGGCATTAAAACGCAACTCAATCTGTTCCCACTCGGTTAGCGGGTAAAGCACGAGGCAAGATTCACGAATATCTACGGTCAGCACGAACTTACCCTGACTTTCAGTCATGACGCGGTCGTGGTAGCGCGTCGGCAAGCCGATGCGTCCCTTTGCGTCCATCGTCAGTTCGTCATAACCACGAAACATGCGTTTTTCTTCCTAGAGCAGGTGATTATTTGAAATAAAAACCACAAACCCACACTTTTCCCCACTCTGCGGGCAAATATAGAGAGCACCCCCTAATCCGTCAACATCAAAGGGCGGTGGTTATAAGCGGCATTTATCTTATTTAAATCAATAGCTTATTTAATTCACATCAAATAGACCAAGGAGTCGTAGGTCATTAAAATCAATGACTTACGAAACTATCTTGCAAAAGATTTTAGGTTATCAGAAGTGCTAGAATTTTTTGCTATAAGTGAATTAGTCGTACAAACCTTACACGCAAAGAGAATAGGTCGGAGTCGGCCTGTAAGCCGGGTTCTGTCGTGGATGATCATTCCTCTAGGCCCATCGTCGCCAATGGGCTCAAGCAACCTACCCGTGTCCCGCGCGGGCCGCACGTATGGACACCTATTTGGTCTTGCTTCAAGTGGGGTTTGCCGTACCGGTCTGTTACCAGACTCGTGGTGCGCTCTTACCGCACCGTTTCACCCTTACCACGCCTTCCACTTCGTCTTGCGACGATGCAGAAACGTTCGGCGGTCTGCTCTCTGTTGCACTTTCCGTCGGCTCACGCCGCCCAGGCGTTACCTGGCACTTTGCCCTATGAAGCCCGGACTTTCCTCCCCCCTGCAAGCAGGGCAGCGATCATCCAGCCGACTCCGGCGCGCAGCTTAAGGCTCAAGCTCCCTTAACTCAAGGCGAATCGGTTTCCTGCTTTAACTTAAGCGCCATATCGTAAAGTCCATTGCGCTTCAGTCCCATCAGTTCGGCTGCCAAGCCTGCTGCCTGCTTCACCGGAAGCTCACGCACTAACACTCGCAGAATAGCCTCCGCAGAGAGTGGGCGCGTATCCTGAGCATCACGCTCCGGCGCACCGGCTACCACCAAGACAATCTCGCCGCGCTGCTGGTTACTGTCTGCCATTACCCAAGCCAATAGCTCAGCCAGAGTCGCACGCTTAATCGTCTCAAAGGTTTTGGTGATCTCTCGCGCCAGCGTTGCCAGGCGATCCGCGCCAAACGTAGCGACTAAGTCCTCCAAAGTCTCCACGATGCGATGCGGCGCCTCATACAAAATCAAGGTGGGTGTTGCCTCCGCCAATAAACTCAGACGCGCAACTCGCGGCCCCTGACGACTGGGCAAAAAGCCCTCAAAATGAAATCGGTCAGATGCCAATCCAGCCACGCTTAAAGCAGCAATCGCCGCACAAGGCCCGGGCACGGGAGCTACGGGAATGCCCGCATCATGTGCAGCGGCGATGAGGCGATAACCGGGGTCGCTGATTAAGGGCGTACCTGCATCTGAAATTAATGCCAACGACTCTCCTGCTTGCAGCTTGGCAATCAGCCCCGGCACTCGATGCGCCTCGTTATGGTCATGAACAGCGGTGAGCGGCGTGCGCAAATCCAATTGATCGAAAAGTTTCGCTGAAGTCCGCGTATCTTCAGCTGCGACCTGATCGACTGCGGCCAATACAGCACGCGCACGAACACTCATGTCGCCTACATCACCAATGGGGGTTGCCACCACATACAAGCAGCCCGGCTTAATCGTCACAGTCATGCTCACGGGCCTCCGTCAAAGTTGACGCATTATCGCGGCATCGCGAGTCATCACCAAGACAAACTAGCGATATCTCCCCGGCTGAACTACAACTTAGCCAGACCATCACGGATGATGCCCAATGAAACCAGCGCCCCGAATTGCCAGCTCCCCCAGCCAAAAAGCGGGTAAATTCGCCGAAAACGCGGCACTCAACTTTCTACGGCAACAAGGCCATGAACTGATCGCGCACAATGTTTATTGTCGCCGTGGGGAAATCGACTTGATAACCTTGCATAATCGCTGGCTTGTTTTCACCGAAGTCCGCTGGCGACGCCACAGCAATTTTGGTGGTGCGGCCGCCTCCATAACAGCGCAGAAACAACAGCGCATCATTGCGGCGGCGCGCTATTTTTTATGCCGAGAACCGCACTGGCAGCAATATCACCTGCGTTTTGATGTCATGCTTTTTGAAGGAATACCACCCACCTGGCAGCAACGGTGGATACAGGCTGCCTTTAACGCTTTTTAGAGAGTTCAGATGCAAGCTCAAATCACCCAGATGTGTCATGACAGCATGAATATGCTATCGCGCCTAGCTGAAGAGCAGGCTGAAGCGATATCCCAAGCCGCACTGGTTATGGTCGACGCCCTGATTCATGAGCGCAAGATTATCTGCTGCGGCAATGGTGCTTCGGGAGCCAATGCCCAGTCCTTTGTCAGCAAAATGCTCAATCGATTTGAACATGAACGCCCCGCCCTACCCGCTTTCGTACTAGCACCTGACAGTGTGACGCTCAGCGCCCTAGCGCAAGATAATCGCCTGACCGAATCATTTTCACGCCCATTTTTAGCGTTTGCACAGCCAGGTGACGTCCTTATTGTGCTGTCCGCTACCGCTACTGCCGCCAATATTGTCTCGGTCGTGCAAGCAGCGCAGGAGCGCGGCTGCCCAGTAGTTGCCATTACTGGCGCCAATGGCGGTGAAGTGGCACGCCTGCTCACCTCTGACGATGTGCTCATTCAGATACCCGAACATCGCGCTTATCGGGTTCATGAAGCACAATTGTTTACATTGCACTGTTGTTGCGCGTTAATCGACACCTCACTTTTCGGAGATCCCGACCTTGCTTAATTTAAAACGCACAAGAACGTTTGCAGCCCTAGCCCTCGCCACCACGGTTTTAGCGGGTTGCACGACGCTGGCTAAAGTCGGCGTAGGCCCAAGTGTTGCCGAGCCTGGGACGCGCACCACTTCCTCGCGCATCAATGACTTCACGCTGGCTCAGTCAGTTCGCGTCGATATTTATAAGATGGTGCCTGCTGCCAAAGACGCTCGCATTGAAGTGGTTAGCTTCTACCAGTCCGTCCTTCTGGTCGGTGAAGTGCCCAATGCAGACATAAAGACGCAAATTGGTAACGTAGCAAAGCGTTATACCGATGTGAAGGTCGTGCACAACGAACTCAGCATTGGCCTGAATCGCTCAATCAGCGATCGCTTAGGTGATGACTTATTGGAACGCAAAGCCAACTTCAGCCTGCTATCAGCGGATGGCCTACGCAGCAGCCAGGCCACGGTAACCGCCATTAACGGCACGCTTTATCTGATGGGCAAGTTAACGCAACGCGAAACCGATCGCGCCATCGTTCGCTTACAAGCACTGGATGGCGTGACACGCATTGTCAAGATTGTGGATATATTGCCTGACACCGCCAGCTGATTTATTTCACAACACGCAGACTGGGGCGCGGCTTAGTTTCCTTTTTAGGTAGCTCAGCCGCCTTCACTTCAGCGGTTGGTGCCAAATCTGGCGTGTACTCATCTTCATCAAAGAATAAGCCTTCGCCATTTTCTCGCGCATAAATCCCCAAGACCGCACCGATGGGCACTTGAACCCACTGAGGCGAGCCCGCGAAGCGTGCTGAAAAAGTCACTTCATGATTATTCAGCTGCAGCTCACGAACCGCAGACGGATTGATGTTCAACACGATCCGGCCGTCTTCAACAAATGCCTCAGGCACCTGCACTTGGGGCCACTGGGCATTGACCAATAAATATGGCGTCAAGCCTTGATCTAAAATCCATTCATTCAATGCCCGCACCAAGTAGGGACGCGTACCCTTTAACGACATCGCTTAGCCTCCGCGACGCATGTCTCGCTCGACATCCGTCAAGCTAGCCAAGAAGCCATCACGACGGAAGATACGATCCATGTAACGCAACATCGGGGCACAGGCTTTTTCGGGCAGTTCAATGTCGAGATTCGGCAAACGCCACAAGATGGGCGCCAACATGCAATCCAGTAATGAGAACTCATCGCTCATAAAGAACGCTTTTTCTTGAAAAATCGGCGCAATGGTAATCAGGCTGTCACGCAAATCTTTACGTGCCTTCTGAATAACCAACTCTTTGCCCTTACCTGCCAGCGCAGCATCCACTAAAGCGCACCAGTCTCGCTCGATGCGGTAGGCTAGGAGTCGAGCCTGAGCACGCGCCACAGGATAGACCGGTAATAAAGGCGGGTGCGGAAAACGTTCATCGAGGTATTCCATCATGATCTTGGTTTCGTACAACGAGAGCTCACGATCCACGAGAACGGGAAGCTGATTGTACGGATTCAGATCTGCTAAGTCCGCAGGGCGATTGTTGTCTCGCACATTGATGACATCAACAGAAACACCCTTTTCCGCTAAAACAATACGGACACGGTGACTGTAGTGATCGGCAGCATCCGAATAAAACGTCATTGAGGCGCGACGCGCAGCGGTTGCCATGATGAAACCCTCCTAACAACAAAAAAGACAAAAGGGCGACGCCCGTTTAGACGTCCCCCTTTGTCAAAAGCCGGCTGCACGGCACGTGCAGCCGGCTAGCTTATTTGACGTCTTTCCAAAACTCTTTATTGAGCAAGTAGACTGGCACCATCAGCAATGCCAAGAACAGTAGCACCCACACACCCATGTTTTCACGCGTCACACGGCTAGGCTCAGCCATGTAAGTCATGAAATTGACCAGGTCGCCCACAGCCGCTTCAAACTCTTCTGGGCCTAACTGCTGCTCCAGCGGATCCAAAACGTGTGGCATACCCACGTCCTTGAATACACGGTTGTTCACACCCCAAGGACGCTTGTCATCGGGATAGAAGTTCAACAGGTAGGTGTAAACCCAATCGGGTGAACGGAAACGTGTTTCCAAGGACAGGTCAGGTGGAGCATTACCAAACCATTTCGCCTGATCCTTTTGATTTACTTTGGGGTCAATCGGATCACCGATTTTATCCGCCGCAAACATCATGTACTTCTCAACCAGCTTAGGCTCAATATCCAAGTCCTGAGCCATACGCTCATAACGAAGATACTTGGCGCTGTGGCAGCCCGAGCAGTAGCTCAAATAAAGCTGAGCACCGTGCTGCAGTGACTCTTTGTTGCGCAAGTCAACCGGCGCTTTATCGCACACAGGCAACTCTCCACAACCACCGCCAGCACCCGCCAGAACCCAAGAGGGAGCGAAAACCAGACAAAGGGCAAGAATCAGCTTTTTCATCAGTGTGCTCCCCCTGTGACACGGTCAGGTACGGCTTTGACCGTCTCCATCGAGGTGTAGAACGGCATGAGTAAGAAGAACAAGAAGTAAATGATCGTCAGAATCTGCGAGATCACCGTTTTAACGGGATCAGAAGGTACCGCTCCCAGATAACCCAGACCGATAAAGCTGACCACGAACAAACCTAACCAGATCTTGCTCTGCGTACCCTTGTAGCGCATGGACTTGACAGGGCTCTTATCCAGCCAAGGCAACACAAACAGGATGGCAATGGCAGCACCCATGGCAATCACACCACCAAGCTTGGACGGCACCGCACGCAAAATCGCGTAGTAAGGCGTGTAGTACCAAACCGGCGCAATGTGCTCAGGCGTTTTCAGGGGATTCGCCGGCTCAAAGTTCGGACGCTCCAGGAAGTAGCCGCCACCGTCTGGGAAGAAAAACAAGACCGCGCTAAACGCTGCCAAGAACACCACAATACCCACCAAATCATGAACGGTGTAGTAGGGGTGGAACGGCACGCCATCCAACGGGATGCCGTTCTCGTCCTTCACTTTCTTGATGTCAACGCCGTCAGGGTTGTTGGAACCCACGTGATGCAGTGCGACCAAATGCATAAACACCAGTGCCACTAGCACCAACGGAATCGCGACCACGTGAAGCGCGAAGAAGCGGTTCAGCGTAATACCCGAAATCAGGTAATCGCCACGAACCCAAGTCACCAGCTCTTCACCCACAACAGGTACAGCGCCAGCCAAGTTCAGAATAACCTGAGCACCCCAGTACGACATGTTGCCCCAAGGCAGCAGGTAGCCGAAGAAGCCTTCAGCCATCAGTGCCAAGTAGATGGCCATACCGAACAACCACACGAGCTCGCGTGGCTTTTTGTACGAACCGTAGAGCAAGCCACGGAACATGTGCAGATAAACCACCACGAAGAACGCTGACGCGCCTGTCGAGTGCATGTAGCGCAACAACCAACCATATTCCACATCACGCATGATGTATTCAATGGAGTCAAATGCGCCTTCACCCGATGGGTTATAGGACATCGTGAGCCAAATACCGGTCACCAACTGGTTGACCAATACGATCATGGATAGCACGCCGAAGAAGTACCAGAAGTTGAAGTTCTTCGGGGCGTAATACTTCGACATGTGATATTCGTAAGTTTCAGTCGCGGGGAAGCGCGCATCCACCCAGCCCATCAGGCTTTTGCCGATATTGGCCATTATGCTTTCTCCTCGCCAATGATCACGATTGCATCCGACTCATACATATGGGGCGGAACCACCAAGTTCGTCGGCGCAGGCACATTGTTATAAACACGACCGGCCATATCGAAGCGCGAACCATGGCAAGGGCAGAAGAAGCCGCCTCTCCAATCCGCGCCGAGATCGGCTGCAGCAACTTCAGGCCTGAACAACGGCGAGCAGCCCAAGTGCGTACAAATACCCGTCAGAATAAGAAACTCAGGCTTGATAGAGCGCACCGCATTGCGTGCATACTCAGGCTGCTGCCCTTCTTCCGACGACGTAGGATCTTTCAGTTCCGCATCATTTTTCGGAAGATCAGCTAGCATTTGTGGCGTGCGACGCACCACCCAAACCGGCTTACCGCGCCACTCGAATACCGCACGTTGGCCAACTTCAAGTTGGCTGATATCGGCCTTGACCGATGCACCCGCGGCTTTTGCTTTGGCGCTTGGGTTCCAGGACTTTACAAAGGGAACCGCAGCCGCTGCGACGCCAACTGCGCCCATGGCTGCAGTGGCACCAATCAACAGGCGCCGGCGATCAACATTTACGCCGTCAGTACTCATTGACGCACTCTCCGAATCAGCTAATGGCCACCGAAAATGCACACAAGACGGGCATTTCGGCTCTGCTTAGAAAACCGAGTAATGGTAATGAAATCACCTACCACTGACAAGGTAATTGATCGCCTGAAACAGCCGTATTGCATGGGGTTTGTCCGAATGAAATACAAACATCCTGAGAAACAAAAAAGCCCAAGACAAAGGTCTTGGGCTTTTAAATTGGCTGGGGAACTAGGATTCGAACCTAGACAGACGGTGTCAGAGACCGTAGTCCTACCGTTAGACGATTCCCCACTATTAGCCGCCGTCAGGCGGCCAATATTAACGCTTGGAGTACTGTGGACGCTTACGTGCTTTACGCAGGCCGAGCTTCTTACGCTCAACTTCACGGGCATCACGAGTTACGAAACCAGCCTTGCGCAGCGGCGACTTCAGTTCTTCGTTGTACTCAACCAGCGCACGGGTAATGCCGTGACGGATTGCGCCAGCTTGACCACCGATACCGCCGCCAGCGACAGTAACTTTGATGTCAAACTTAGTCAGCAGCTCAACCAACTCGAGTGGCTGTCGAACAACCATACGCGCAGTTTCGCGACCAAAATAGGTATCCAGCGGACGGTCATTGACAACAATGTTGCCAGTGCCTGGGCTGATGAAAACGCGTGCAGTAGCTGTCTTACGACGGCCTGTTCCGTAATTTGTTGTCATAGCATTCAGCTCAGATGATCAGTTCTTTGGGCTGCTGTGCAGAATGCGGGTGCTCGGCGCCACCGTAAACCTTCAGCTTGCTCAGCATGTCGCGACCCAATGGGCCTTTTGGCAACATGCCACGGACAGCGATCTCGATTGGCGCAGCTGGCTTAGCAGCAATGAGCTTCTCGAAATTGACACCCTTGATACCACCGGGGAAACCCGTGTGGTGCCAGTAAACTTTGGCGTGAGCCTTGTTGCCTGTAATAGCAACTTTAGCGGCATTCACAACTACGATGTAGTCGCCTGTATCAACGTGCGGAGTGAACTCCGGCTTGTGCTTGCCACGCAGGCGGCTTGCAATTTCGGTCGCTAAACGACCGAGAGTCTTGCCGTCTGCGTCAACGACGAACCAGTCGCGCTTAACGTCTGCGGGCTTGGCACTGAAAGTCTTCATGTCAACATGCCTTCATAAAAACAGAGTCCGCGACCCCTGAAAATCAGGCTGTCGCAATGAGGTCGCGAATAGTACCCAAGGTCTTCGACTTTGACAACGCCCAAGCGAATAAAAATTCTCGATTGGGCGCTTTAAGCACTCAGACGGGCCGCAATTAGATCAGTGTGCGGGCAATAATGCCCTTCATGATCTCATTGGTGCCACCGTAGATACGCTGTACGCGGCAATCTGCCCACATACGCGCAATCGGATACTCCCACATGTAACCATAGCCGCCAAAGAGCTGAACACATTCATCAGCCACTTCGAACTGCAGGTCGGTTACCCAGTATTTTGCCGCAGCTGCACTCTGAATATCCAGCTTCTTCTGCATATGCAGTTCAATACAACGGTCAACATAGGTCCGTGCCACTTCAATCTTGGTGTGGATTTCGGCCAACTTATACTGGGTGTTCTGGAAGTCACCGACGCGCTTACCAAAGGCTTTACGCTCACGCACATAGTCTAGGGTCAGCTGCAACGCGCCCTCCATCTGCGCCACCGCATTAACGGCAATGCCTAAACGCTCCTGGGGCAATTCCTGCATCAGATAGACAAAGCCCATGCCTTCGGCGCCAATTAAGTTGGCTTTGGGCACTTTAACGTCATTAAAAAACAGTTCCGACGTGTCTTGAGCCTTCATCCCGACTTTGTGCAAGTTACGACCACGCTCAAAGCCAGGCATGCCGCGCTCGACCACAAATAGCGAAATGCCTTTGGCACCCTGCGAAGGGTCTGTTTTCGCAACCACAATCACGATATCGGCCATCTGGCCATTGGTAATGAAGGTTTTCGACCCATTCAGCACGTAGTGATCACCCTGATCAATTGCAGTCGTTTTCACTGCCTGCAAGTCAGACCCACCGCCCGGCTCTGTCATGGCGATGGCACCAATCAATTCACCGCTAACCATTTTCGGCAGCAGGCGCAGTTTCATCTCTTCGTTGCCGTAATGCTCGATATACGGCGCCACGATATCGGTATGCAGCCCCCAGCCAATGCCACTCTGGCCCATGCGCGCGATCTCTTCCATGACAATGATGGAGTAGAGATAGTCCGCACCCGGCCCACCGTAAGCTTCTGGCAATGTGGGGCATAGAAACCCATTTTCGCCGGCTTTCAGCCATAGCTCTCGCGAAACCTGACCGTCTTCTTCCCACTGTGCGTGATGCGGAACGGATTCTTTCTCTAGGAACTTCCGCAATGTGTCACGAAAGCCTTCATGTTCGGGCGAAAATAGGGTGCGCGGAATCATGGTTCTTCTCCAAATAGTGGGTTGGCGTAGTGCAAGGCTCGCGTCGCCGCTGTTCAGAGTCGGTAAAAACTCAAGGGCGGTGTTCGCGCGCCAAATAATCTCGCGATTGCATTTCTTGCAACCGACTTTGCGTGCGCTGGAACTCGAAGCTCAGCCGGCCTTCGCTGTAAAGCTGAAGAATGGGGAGCTCCGCTGACATAACCAGCTTCACACTACGGTCGTAAAACTCGTCGACGAGATTGATGAAGCGACGAGCAGCATCATCATTGGACGCTCCTAGCGCCGGCACATCTGCCAACACAACCGAGTGATATTCGCGCGCAATCTCAATGTAATCGTGAGCGCTTCGGGGCTTTTCGCACAGCTCCGAAAAACGACACATAAGTACATCGTCGGTGCGGGACATAACCTCGACTGAACGGTCATTGATGTCAATAGGACTTTGCACTATCTGCTGGCCATTTGTGATTTCGCGAAACGATTTCGCCAAAGACAGTGTTGCCGCATCTCCCAGTGGCGAGTGATACAACTCCGCCTGCTCCAACACTCTCAGGCGATAGTCCACGCCAGAGTCAACATTTAAGACACGACAATACTGTTTAACCATGGCAATAGCCGGCAAAAACCGTTGTCGCTGCAGGCCATTCTCATAAAGACGATCCGGCACAATGTTGGACGTTGCTACCAGGGTCACCCCCCGAGCAAACAACGCCTCAAACAACCCGCCGAGTATCATGGCATCGGCAATATCGGTGACAAAAAACTCATCAAAGCAAATCACCACCGCTTCATCATGAATACGCTCGGCAACAGCCGTTAAGGGGTCTTTCGTACCTTGCAGGGCCGCCAAATCTTTATGCACACGCTGCATAAAGCGATGAAAGTGCACGCGCATCTTTCGGCGAAAAGGAATCTGCTCATAAAACAAATCCATGAGATAGGTTTTACCCCGCCCCACCCCACCCCACAGATACAAGCCTTGAGCCGGGATTTTCTGCCGCTTAATTTCTCGCAAGCGCGCCGGGCCACGGACTTTTTTAGCCACATCAAAACGCTGCTGCAGCGCCGCATGAACCTCAGTCAATGCAATCACTGCTTCCGACTGCGCCGGATCAAATTGAAACTGACCACTCGCGATATCGCGCTCGTAACACTGCAATGGCGTCATGCTTAACGTTGCTCTTCACTGGCATTCATTAATTTTTCGCAGACTCGTTGAGCCCACCCCTTTAATACCGCCAACTGACCGTGGAAAAAGTGGCCCGCCCCGGGCACGGTAGTGATTCTGACACCCGCATCTGCTGCAAGCAGCCATTGTGCGATCGCCTGCGGATCGACCACTTCATCTGCATCACCGTAGATCACCTCCGTACCCTCGACGAGGGACGCTGCCGACAAGTCGAAGCGCGTGACCGGCGGCGCAACCAAACAGAGCCGTGGAAGCGGTGGCGGCTCAACCGTGCTATTCGACGACAATGCGGTGTATACACGCAACGCCACAAAAGCACCAAAGGAGAATCCCGCCAAGAGTCGCCAAGGCAATTGAAATTGCTGCTGTGCCCAGCGCATCACCACCAAGGCATCATCCTGCTCACCCTGCCCGTGATCAAACTGACCCGTGCTAGCCCCAACGCCGCGAAAGTTAAATCGAATGGCCATTAAACGTTGATCACGGAACGTGCGCGCGAGCGTGGTGACAACCTTATTATCAAACGTTCCGCCCATTAAGGGGTGTGGGTGACACACCAAGGCCAAACCGACCGCTTGAACAATAGGTACGTGGATCGCCAACTCAATCACAGACGTAGCGGTTGTTAACAGCAGGTGATGCTCACCGGCCGCCAACGTCACTGGCAACAACGAATGTGACGAAACTACAATGGCCTCGGCCATGAGCACTCCTGTACGCTGCACTTTCAAACGAGGGGTGGCAGATGGTATAGATAGTGCCTAGCTGCGCCAATGCCAATTAGGTTTGAGCAACGCTGTTCAGGAGAAGCGTCAGATGGGTGTTTTGGTCTATTTGCTGATTTTTATCTTAGGTGCAGCGGCCGGCGTCGTATTCACGAAACGCCAAGCGCCCGATCGCCGAGTTCAAGAGCTCGAAATGCTGCTGCAAGACTTGCAAGCGCGCCATGATCGCTACCAGAGCGATGTCAGTGATCACTTTAGCGAAACCGCCGAGCGCGTCAATGAGCTCACGCAGCGCTATCGGGAAGTGCACCAGCATTTAATTCAAGGTGCACAATTACTATGTGATGACCCGAAACGAAGCAAAGACTCAAATCCAGCGAACGCATTTACCAGCATCAATACGCCCGAAGCTCGCGAGCCCCACACTTATGATCAGTATGCGGACAGCGAACTGGTCGGCTACGAGCCTCCCCGCGACTATGCAACGAAAAGCCCGCAAGATAAGGGCACGCTGGATGAGCGCTTCGGCTTTAAATAAGCGAATTTACCGGCCACTGGTCATTTGAGACCACCGGATGCTGTAGCAAAGGATGAACAGCCTTACTTTTAGCAGGTCTTTCCGCTACACTTTTCAACCGAATTTCGTGCTTTCCCCAATTGGCATGCCGTGTGCTTCGGCGACGGCAGCCCATTGGGGCAGCATTCCGCCGCCCCCGTAGAGGACACACCCCGTGCTCGAAGCCTACCGTCAACATGTTGCCGAACGCGCCGCTCTCGGCGTTCCCCCGAAGCCCCTGGATGAAGCTCAGGTTGCCTCGCTGGTTGAATTACTGAAAAACCCACCTAAGGGCGAAGAAGCTTTCCTCGTTGATTTGCTCGAAAATCGCATTCCGCCAGGCGTGGACCAAGCTGCTTATGTGAAAGCCGCATTCTTGGCTGCCGTCACGAAAGGCGAAGCCAGTTCCCCGCTAGTGACCAAAGAGCGCGCGACCTATCTGCTCGGCACCATGCTCGGCGGGTACAACGTAGAGCCGCTGGTTGCAGCCTTAGATGATGCAGCCCTAGCCGCTACCGCCGCTGAAGCCCTAAAGAAAACACTGCTCGTGTTCGATGCTTTCCACGACGTAGAAGAAAAAGCCAAGGCCGGTAATGCTTTTGCCAAGGCCGTCATTCAGTCATGGGCAGATGCCGAGTGGTTCACTAGCCGTCCGGAAGTTGCTCGCGAAATCAAGGTCACTGTCTTCAAAGTCACCGGCGAAACCAACACGGACGATTTGTCACCCGCCCAAGATGCGTGGAGCCGTCCAGACATTCCATTGCACGCTAACGCCATGCTGAAAAACCTGCGTGATGGCATCAACCCTGAAAAGCCAGGCGAAATCGGCCCGATCAAGCAGCTCGAAGCCCTTAAGGCCAAGGGCAACATCGTGGCTTACGTTGGCGACGTAGTGGGTACGGGATCAAGCCGTAAGTCCGCCACCAACTCGGTGCTGTGGTTCACTGGCGACGACCTGCCGCACATCCCGAACAAGCGTGACGGTGGTGTCTGCATCGGCTCCAAAATCGCCCCCATCTTCTTCAACACAATGGAAGATGCTGGCGCCCTGCCAATCGAACTCGATGTCGGCCAGATGAACATGGGCGACGAGATCGTCCTGCACATTAACCACGAGTCTGCTGAAGTAACCGCCACCAAGAATGGCGCCGAAATTGCTAAGGCTCCGCTGAAGACGCCTGTACTGCTCGACGAAGTACGTGCCGGTGGCCGTATCAACTTGATCATTGGCCGCGGCCTGACCAAGAAAGCTCGTGAAGCGCTGGGTCTGGCACCATCCACTCTGTTCCGTACACCGGTTCAACCTGCAGACACAGGCAAAGGCTTCACCCAGGCACAGAAAATGGTCGGCCGCGCCTGCGGTTTGCCTGAAGGCCAAGGTGTGCGTCCCGGCACCTACTGCGAACCGCACATGACCACCGTCGGCTCCCAAGACACCACCGGCCCGATGACCCGCGATGAGCTGAAAGATTTGGCTTGCTTGGGCTTCTCTGCCGACCTCGTCATGCAGTCGTTCTGCCACACTGCTGCTTATCCAAAGCCCGTCGACGTGAAGACTCACCACACGCTGCCGGACTTCATTATGAACCGTGGCGGCGTTTCGCTGCGTCCTGGTGACGGCATCATCCACTCCTGGCTGAACCGTATGCTGCTGCCGGACACCGTCGGCACCGGCGGCGACTCGCACACCCGCTTCCCGATCGGTATTTCCTTCCCAGCCGGTTCCGGCCTGGTCGCCTTTGCCGCTGCCACCGGCGTCATGCCGCTGGACATGCCGGAGTCGGTGCTGGTTCGCTTTAAGGGCAAGATGCAGCCTGGCATCACCCTGCGTGACCTCGTGCATGCCATTCCTTATGCTGCCATCCAACGTGGTGAACTGACCATCGAAAAGAAGGGCAAGAAGAACGTCTTCAACGGCCGCATCCTGGAAATCGAAGGCCTCGAAGATCTGACGGTTGAGCAGGCATTCGAATTGTCCGACGCGTCAGCTGAACGCTCGGCCGCCGGTTGCTCGATCACCCTCAGTGAGAAATCGGTTGCCGAGTACCTGACCTCGAACATCACCATGCTGAAGTGGATGATCTCGAACGGCTACGGCGATGCCCGCACCATGGCTCGTCGTATTGTTGCCATGGAGAAGTGGCTGGCTAACCCAACGTTGTTGCGCGCCGACAAGGATGCCGAATACGCCACCATCTATGAGATCGACCTGAACGAGATCAAAGAACCGATCCTGTGCTGCCCGAACGATCCAGACGATGCCAAGCCACTGTCGCAAGTGGCTGGCGCCAAGATCGATGAAGTGTTTATCGGTTCGTGCATGACCAACATCGGTCACTTCCGTGCTGCCGGCAAACTGCTTGACAAGGTAGAGGGCGGCTCGCTCGCTACTCGTCTGTGGCTGGCTCCGCCGACGCGTATGGATGAGCATCAGCTCATGGAAGAAGGCTATTACAACATCTATGGCCGCGCCGGTGCCCGTACCGAAATGCCAGGCTGCTCGCTGTGCATGGGTAACCAAGCTCGCGTCGCGCCGAACACTACCTGCGTTTCCACGTCGACCCGCAACTTCCCGAACCGTCTCGGTCAGGGCGCTGATGTTTATCTGGCCTCGGCTGAGCTCGCCTCGGTTGCCGCGGTGATGGGCAAACTGCCAACCGTAGCCGAGTACATGGAATACGCAGGCAAGCTGGATGCCATGTCTGCCGACATCTACCGTTACTTGAACTTCGATAAGATGAGCGAGTACACGGATGAGGCCGACAAGATCAACATGGCTCAGCTGACCTGATCTCGCTGAACTGATGTGCGAAAAGCCCGGACTTGCTCCGGGCTTTTTTATGCGCATTAACAACGGTCTGTCACTGAGGGGGAATGGTGCTGGAAAACGCTGTAAACCCATCCCTGGGCGCTCTTCTCGGCATCCATGCCTCGACCGTTTCCAGCACCATTCCCCCTCAGCGACAGACCTGCTTCAGTGCATAAATAGCTCGGCTTAGCCAGCCGCTACCAAAGATGCATTCGAGCTGGTTCAGGGACAGACTTGAGCTGTGTTTTGATGGTTTTCTGGTATTGGCTCAGGAAGCTGGGGTTGCTGTCGGCACCTTGATATAGCGCGGCGAGGTCGGCTTGTATGCGCAGAAACAAGTGCGCGGTCATGCTGGCATCAGCAAGGGCTCAGTGGTGACGACCATCGACAGGGATGTTGTAGGTCTACAAGGGTGGCGAGTTTGTGGTTAATTGACCACGGGTACAGGCGACGAGACAAAAGGACCGTGCAGAGAAAATCGTGCTGATGAGGTCGATCAATTCGCGAGAGCTCTTGCTGCCAGAATTTGCGGTCGAAGCTGGCGTTGTGGGCAACCAAGGTGGCATCACCGACAAACTCAGCAATTTCAGCCATCACCCGCTCAGGCGCGGGTGCTCCGCGAATCATCATGGGCCTAATGCCGGTGAGCGAGGTAATGAATCCCGGCACGCGAACGCCGGGGTTCATCAGGCTCTGCCAGGAATCGACAATCTGGCCATCCTGCAGCAAGACGGCGGCCACTTCCAAGGCTCGGCCGCCATGATCTGGCATGAGGCCGTTGGTTTCAAAATCAATGACGGCGTAGCGCGTCATGCGATTACAGCTTAGGTCGATTCGATACCCGTAATCAGCCACGGATTTTCGGCCTTGGAGCCATCACGTTCGAGGTGCCAGACATCAGTGAAGTCTTCTTCCACACCTTCCACGACATCACGATAACGACCGCTGAATCGAATACTGACTTCGGCGAGACCAAATTTTTCATCGGCACGAACCAGCTCAGAATCCACACGAATGACTTCGGTGTGTTGAGCACCGGACAAGCTGGCGCGTTCGGCGACCAACTCGGCGTACAACGCAGGCGTCGCATACTCTTCGATTTTGGCTAGATCATTCTGGTTCCAGGCGTCTTGCAACGTACGAAAATGCTCTTTTGCACCATCCAGAAAAGCGGGTGTATCGAAGCCTAGGGGCAACGTCATAGGCACTGCATCGCTGCCTGCACTCACCGGGCTGCTGCTCACAAAGCTATCGCGACGATTGCCAAAGACAGGAGGCGTCGTGTTCGGCGTGCCTGCATAGGCAGGCTGTGGCACACGCGTAGCGGCTCCAGCAGGCGCATTACCCTGCCGCAGCAAACGGAAAATTTTGAAGGCAACAAAGGCCAGCGCCGCCGCAATCAGGATGTCCATAAACTGTAGACCTTCGAACGCACCGCCCGCGAAGAGAGCCGCAAACAGGCCACCGACCAGCAAGCCACCTAGCAGGCCGCCCATCATACCTTTGCCTGCGGCCTTAGCCGGCTGCGCGGCTGACTGTTCGGCTGCCTGCTGTCGCTGGGCTGGGGCATCAGCACTGGACTTGCTTGGCTGAGAAGGCGTGGTTTGATACGTACGGCCAAATGACTTGCCGCCACCAAAACGCTTGGCATGCGCCACTTCCGTGGTCAGCGTAAACGCCAACATGATCGCAAAAATTGCCCACAAATTTTTCATGATTTATCTCTCTGGAAATGTCAAACGCGTAACGCGACAGTAAGCTTACCCTAGTGGCAAATGAACGCGATGCGTCAGCTGGCGATATTTCGCAGGATGAGGCATCACCATTCCAGCCTTAACTCACTTGGAAAGTACCCGAGCCCGGCAAGCTCTCGACCAACTCCGCCCCCATCAACATCGCTGGCGTGTAGCTGCCACCCGTGGGTTGATTGTTGAGCAGCCAGGTCACCACCGCCAATGCCCCATCAACCGTCAGGCTGTAGACGTTATTCGTGCGAATACGCACCGTCCGCGTGATGCCTGCCGCATTACGCGCCTCGCCCCACACATAGGTCGGCTGCGCCGTTCGCGTGGCTAAGTCGGGGCCTTTCACGCGCAGATCAATTTGGCGCTTGAGAAAGTTTTGCACGAAGGTTAGGCCAAAGATGGATTTGCCTAAGTTCATGACCTTGGCGCCGTAAATGGCCGACTTTGGCAAGGGAATCCACGCGTCAATGTTGGCGATGCCGGTGGTGTAAAACGCAGTCGAGACATCGCCCCACGGGATAGACATGGCCGTGCGAGGCCCGCGACCGAAGTCAATGTCGCGATGCTTGCTGCCCATAGGCACATTCACAAGTCGCCCGTCGCGGCGCTCGATGCTGCCCTTTGACAATCCTTCCAGCAGTGTTTTTGATGTGCCAGGCGAAGGGCCCGTCGGCGACTGGAAGCCCAACGAGAGATACTCTGCATCCGGCAGTAGCTGCTTCAATTTGGCCGCTACACAGTCAGTAGGAATGACATCAAAGCCCACGCCTGGGCAAAGCACAACATTGGCCTCGCGAGCCCGCGCGGTCAGCAAGTGTATATGCTCGAACACGGCAACTTCACCGGTAATATCCAAGTAGTGCGCGCCAACAGCGAGACAGCCTTCGACCATCGGTGCACTGGTGGCTGAGAACGGACCCGCGCAATGCATCACCAGATCGATCTCCGCCAGCCCAGCTTTTACGGTGTCCGGCTGACCAAGACCAAAGGCCCGATAATCAAGACCTAGCTCCGTTGCTAATGTCTGCAGTTTTCCTGTGTTGCGTCCAGCAAGTACCGGACGCAAGCCCTGCGCTACCGCCTGACGAGCAATCAGCTCGCCGGTATAGCCGTTGGCCCCATAAATCATCCATGACTGAGTCGTCATATCAGACCTCATGCACAAAGAGTTCGCGCTCGAAACGTACCTGAGGCCAGAACACGCCATCATCAGCACGCTCACCCGCACCAACGACCATGACCGGGAAAGCGGCGTCTTCTAGTTTAAGTAACTTACGTACGCGGACCTCATCGAAGCCTTCCATCATGCACGTGTCATAGCCATGAGCGCGGAAGGCCAGCACCAAGTTTTCACAGGCCAGAGCCGTACTTTTGGCAGCCCAGAGCTGAACTTCCGAACTTGTGTATGGACCACGAGGCACTGGAGCCACCAGACCACCCACCGCAAACGCGGCTTTCTTCACCATGGCGAAGCTGTTCAGCGGGCCCGGCGCGTAGTTATAGGGAATGAGCTGGTAATAACGCTTCACCAACGTCGGTACATCCGGCATGGGCCATTCACGCAGCATTTTGCGCGAGAACTCTTCAACACGATCGGTGCGGGCGACGCACACAATCAGCTCAGAGGCTGTTTTCGCGGCGAGCTGACTCATGCAAGCCTTAACCAGCTTGGCTTTTTTGGCTGGCGTGCGCACAACATAGAACTCCCAAGGCTGTAGCCCTGAAGAACACGGGGCCAGCAGGGCCATATCCAAGCAATCGTCCACAATCGTCTGAGGGATAGGCTTGCTGGTGAACTTACGCACCGAGCGTCGGCTCATCACCACCTTACGGAACTCTTCGACATCAATGTGTTCAGGGGCCGGCTCATGGTAACGGTCTTTGCCATTGATGCTGATGGTGCTGGCTTGAGGCGAGTTCGACATGCTGTGTTGCTCCTGAAGAAAATGGCGCCCAGTCTATAGTGAGTTCAGTGTGCGCACCAAATACCACTTTGAGCGTTAGTGCTAGCACAACCCACTAAAAAGAAGACTGCTATGAATATCATTCGAAGTGCTTCACTTTCGCTTTTGCTCGGCATTGCGACCCCGGTGTCTCTGGCTTTAGTGAGCCCCGTAGCGGCTGCGGCCAGCGCTGAAGATCTGAACCGTTCTGCCAACCAGGCACTCGACAAACTCTATCGCAGCAACCCGGTTGCCGCGGCGATGGGCAAGCAAGCCAGTGGTATTTTGGTGTTTCCCAATGTGGTTAAAGCCGGCCTGATCTTTGGCGGCAGCTATGGCGAAGGCGTGTTGCTTAAAAATGGTGCCGCCAGTGGCTACTTCAATTCCGTTTCCGCATCTTGGGGGCTGCAAGCAGGCGCTCAATCGTTTGGTTATGTGCTGTTTCTCATGAATGAGAAATCGCTGAGATACCTAGAAACCAGCCAGGGCTGGGAAGTCGGCGTTGGGCCTAATGTGGTTGTCGTGAATGAGGGCGTCGCAAAAAGCCTGACATCAACCACGCTCACCGGCGACACCTATGCATTCATCTTTGATCAACAAGGCCTGATGGCTAGCTTGAGTATCGAAGGCAGCAAAATCACACCGATCAAGCGTTAATCCGAAAATGGCCTGCTTGCCAGGCCATTTTTAAAACCTTTACATCACACACTGTCATATTCGTGATAGCCTCTCGCTACATCCATTGTCGACCTTAGTCGGCAGCAGCGACAGGAGTACTCAGTGACAATTCCTCATTACGACGTAGCCATTATTGGTAGCGGATTTTCTGGCCTCGGCATGGGCATTTTTTTGAAAAAAGCTGGCCGTAGCGACTTCATCATCCTCGAAAAGGCAGCCGACATCGGCGGCACTTGGCGCGACAACCACTATCCTGGTGCGGCCTGTGATGTGCCTTCGCATATGTATTCGTTCTCCTTCGAACAGAATCCCGATTGGTCGCGCTTCTACTCCGGCCAAGCAGAAATTCTCGCCTACATGAAAAAGTGCGCGAACAAATATGACTTGATGCCGCACTTCCGGGGCAACAGTGAGCTCATTGAGTCGCGTTGGATTGAAGCCAAAAAGCACTGGCAGCTCACCACAGGTAACGGCGATCAATACACGGCTCGCGTAGTCGTGTCCGGTATTGGCGGACTAAGCCGTCCCGCATTGCCGAATGTAAAAGGCCTCGATGGTTTCGAAGGCGCGATGTTCCATTCTGCCCAGTGGAACCATGATTACGACCTCACTGGCAAGCGCGTCGCCGTTATTGGTACAGGCGCCAGCGCCATTCAATTCGTGCCGCAAATCGCCCCCAAGGTCGACAAGTTGGTGCTGTTCCAGCGCACGCCACCGTGGTTAGTGCCAAAGCCCGACGGCCTGATGCACGATAACGTGAAGAAACTATTCAAGTTCATTCCAAGCTCGCAGCGGTTATTCCGCGCCAGCATTTATTGGCAAGCCGAAGGCTTTGCGTTGGGCTTTGTTAACCCCAAGCTCATGGTCGTGATTGAAAAGCTGGCACGCTGGCACCTGGCCAACCAAGTCAAAGACCCCGTGCTGCGAGAGAAACTCACGCCCAACTACACCATCGGTTGCAAACGCGTACTGTTCTCCAACAACTACTACCCCGCATTAGCGCGAGACAATGTTGACGTTGTTGCGGCTGGCGTTAAAGAAGTGCGCGCCCATAGCGTGATTGACAGCAACGGCGTTGAGCATGAAGTTGATGCCATCATCTGCGGCACCGGCTTTGATGTGGCCGATCCGCTGGGTCCATTAAAAATTTACGGCCGTAGTGGCGTTGAAACCCGTGAAACGACGGGCGGCATGAGCGCCTACCTCGGCACCACACTGAAAGACTTACCAAACTTGTTCATGTTGCTTGGACCCAATACCGCGCTGGGTCACAACTCCATCATTTTCATGATTGAGCAGCAAATTAAGTACGTCATTGCCTGCTTGGAAGAGATGGACCGCCAGCAAGCCAACGTCATTGAAGTTAAGGCGGCGGCTGAGGCTGCCTACAATGACAAAATCCAGGCAGAGCTGCAGAAAATGGTGTGGAGCGAAGGTGGCTGCAAGAGCTGGTATATCGACAATGAAACCGGCCGCAACTTCACCATCTGGCCCGGCTTTACCTGGAAGTACTGGATGAAGATGCGCAAGCCAAACTTCCGCAATTTCATTTTTAGTCAGGGTTAAGAAAAAAGCCCGAGCTCGGCATCACGCACGAGCTCGGGCAAAAACCCATGAACCCTTAAGCAAGCTCAGCGCCCCCGCGTAATTTCTCTAATCTTGTCGATATAACGCGGCATCATGCCTATATCTTCGTAAATATCTTCGCCGTCTTCGACACGTATCACTTTGTTTCCCTGCTCATAGGGAATCTTTGATTCCAGCTCGAACAGTCCGTGGTGAATAATGCTCGCCACAACTTCCTGCTCGCTCAGACCAAAGACTGCAGCCAAGGCTTTCACCTTGACCATGTCGGTGTCATACAAGCTTATGGTGCGAGTCACCTTCTGCCGCTGCGATAGCTGCCGCGCAGTCCAGTCTTTCAGCAGATCATTGAAGGTATTCGGCGTCACGACAGGCCTCCGATTTCGGCAACCCAACACTCGTCAGGTCAAATACGACCATACGCCAGTATTCATGCAGCGCACACTACCTCTCGTCTGGCGCTGATTGGCGTCAACCAAAGTGGGCGACCAGTGGTATGTCGTTGGAATGTGATGAAACTACAGCAGGCGCAGTGGCGGCTCACCCATACGCTCGATCTGCATTTGCAGCTCACCGATATGGGTTTGCCAGTAATGCGGCGTATCGAACCATGGAAAGGCCGCAGGAAAAGCGGGGTCTTCCCAGCGCAAAGCCAGCCAGCCGGCGTAATGAATCATGCGCAAGCTGCGCAATGCTTCTATAGACGCCAACTCACGGGCATCGAAATCGCAGAACATCTGATAACCGTCCAGCAATTCGGCGAGTTGTAGCTCCTGCTCAGGTCGCGAACCGCTCAATAACATCCATAAGTCTTGCACCGCAGGAGCCGATTGGCAGTCGTCGAAATCAAGCAGCCACGGGCCGTCGTCACGCGTCCATAGGATGTTGCCCGGATGGGTGTCTCCTTGCGTGCGAATATGACGCAACTGGCCTAGGCCGCTGGCCTGAATTAAGCCCTGCAACTGCTTAATAGCCGCACGATAGGCCGCCAGCAAATATGCTGGCAGGCGAACCTCTACCCGACACACGGGCTGCGTCAGGTAACGCTCAATATCGAGTACTGGGCGATGACTGAATGCCTGTTGGCGTCCAATCTGATGCACTCGCCCAAGCAACATACCCACCCGATGCAATTGATCGAGGTCGCCAGCCTCCAGGCCCTGCCCGCCCTTACGCAAAAACAGCGCAAAGCGGTAATCGCCATAGCGAAACAGCGTTTCAGCATCGTCATTGGCAAGGGGCGCGATGACAGGCAGCTCGGCCGCCGCCAGCTCACGCGTGAAACTGTGTTCTTCGCGGATTTGCGCGTCGCTCCAGCGACCGGGACGATAAAATTTGGCTACTAGTGGCAGCTCATCTTCAATGCCGACCTGATAGACCCGGTTCTCATAGCTGTTCAGCGCAAACACGCGGGCATCTGACAGACGCCCCGTATGCTCGATGGCATCGATTACGAGGTCCGGCGACAGCCGAGCGTAGTCGCTAAAGGATTGCCCGGCGTGATCTTGCGTCATGAGTGTCGCATCAGAAAATGAATATCCACGCCATGAGGCCGCCCAAAATAAGCCATTTCAGTACGTAATAAAGTGTGCGATTGGTCTTTTTCAGCGCCTTGGCACGCAAGCGAACTTGATACAAATAGCGAAACGCCCGATTGATACCACCGGTCTTATCGCCTTCCGTATTAGGCGAGCTTGCCGCCGTCATGACATGGCGCGAGAACCAGCCATTGAAGGCTTGCGCCCAGCGCGCGGTCATCGGCCGTTCAATATCACAGAGCAAGATAATCCGATTCTGATCTGTGCCATTTTCAGCATAGTGAATGTAGGTTTCATCAAACATTACCCCCTGACCGTCGCGCCAGCTATATTGCTCACCGTCAACATCAATAAAGCAACGATCATCATTTGGGGTAATCAGTCCCAGGTGGTAACGCAAGGAGCCGGCATACGGGTCACGATGACGCACCAGACGACTGCCCGGGGGCAACTCGGTAAACATTGCCGCCTTGACTGAGTCGAGACTACGCACTAATGCCGTGGTTTTCGGGCAGAGCTCGGCAGCAGACGGATGACCATCCTCGTACCACTTCAAATAAAAACGCTTCCAGCCCACTTTGAAGAAGGAATTAAAGCCGGCATCGTTATATTCTGCCGACACCTTGATCAGGCCTTTATCCGCCAGCGCCTGGGCTTCATCGCGAATGGTTTCCCAGTTCGCCTCCAGCACCTTTAGATCGGAAAAATGATCGCTCGACAGATACGGCGTGGTAGGCACTTTCGACCACCAGTACATGATGACGTTAATGGGGGCCATCAACGTGGAATGATCAAAGAATTGGCGTGAAAACTTATGCTTAACCTTGCCCCGTCGCTGCACATACAGTGCAGAAGCAATGAACACCGCTAAAATTATCCACTTCAACATTTATTAACACCTCAGCCGGCACGATTCGCCCAGCGCTATCAATGGGTATTACCACATCAAATCATCGGGGATCTGATAGTTGGCATAAGGATCATCATCTGCCACGACACTGGCCTGGCGTGTATTCAGCAGCACAATCGGCGAAGGATCTCGCTGCTGAATTTTTTCTGCAATCGCAGTAGGCACCAGCTCGTATTGACTATCCAAGGTAACAATCGCTATTTGACCGTGAATGAGCTGATACTGCTGCGGCTCGCTGACTAAGAGCTTTTTCACCTTACGCTCGTGGGTGAATTGATAGCTCAATTCGCCGCCTTTACGCTCAATACGATGCGCCTCAATTAGCTGGCGAATCTGCGCGGCGACCGCTTTCTGTTCTTGTTGAAGGACAAATTGCCGGCTGGCCTCGCGGTCCTTTTGAACCTGAGCTTCGCGGGCTTTTTGCACCGCTAACGCGGCACTTTCGCCCTCGTGTTTGCCCTTGGCCGCTTGGCGCTTGGCATGATCGGCCTGACGTGCTCGCTTGTTATCGGCGAGCCCCGCTTTTAGCAGCTGATCCTTTAACGAAATAGCCACCGCTTACACTCCGTGCGCAGCCAAGACCGCTTCAATACGGCCTGAGGCATAAAAAGGCAGGAGCTGGCGACGAATAATGCCGTCTAAAAGCCCCTGCTCATGCAGGGTCACCAAAATTGGCGGGGCAAAGCGTACGATTTCACGCAGGATCATCTCGCGCGTCACCCCCACCTCTTCAAGAATAAAAGCCAAGGAGCTGTCGCCATATTTATCGAAGAACGCATCCACACCCACGTCAATAACGGCCTGGTAATACGGCGTTTTGCGTAACTCGCTGCGCCAGTATTCGTAGCCAATCACAAAGCATTCTTCTAGCGTTTCCGCTGTCACGAATCGCCGTAAAGCGCTTGCCGGCTGGTGCTTAATTTCGGCCCAGAAGTCCAACGCAATGCGCTGCAAGGCCTTATCGTTGAGACGCTCGAGTAAGGCTTTTTCGCTGCTGCGCAGGGTCGCCTGCGCACTTTTGTGAACATAGGTTTGCAGGCCTTCATCCAGCTTCTTTTCCAAGTCTGGCGACGCCTTACTGAGCATGGATTTGCCAAAGCCCATCAGCGCCGATGCGCCAGGAATACTTTTCGCCGCCTCGTTGCCCTGCGCCAAATAACCCTTAATACCCCGCAGAATTAAATCGCCGGCCATATCGGCCAAGACCGGATTACCCAGTACCTCATGAATAACGCGCTCACGAACTTCGCGCATCTCCACGGCTTTAGCGACGATTTCACGCACTTGCTGATCAGAAATGACATCAATGAGTCGCGTCGTTTCCTGCATGGGGTGCGCATGCAACATGCGCGCAATATCGCCAACAAGTTCGGGAATACCGCCAGCCATTGGCATCTCTACGGCATAGGCGTGCACCGTCGACTTAATCATGTCGCGGGTCACGACGGCATTGAGGGTCAGCAAGCTGGCGTTGGCAAGATCCGCGTCCAGCTCATGGGTTAGGTGCGGGATCAAACCATCGCCGGTTAACAGCGCATGACTATGTTGCACATGCGCTTCAAAGAGTGCGGCAACAACGGGGTGGGTCAAGGTCGTCATAGCAAACTCCGTGCACTTAGCGCGCGTAGGTCTGGTCTAAATAGGCAAGGATATCTTCCGACTCGAACAGCGCCGCACCTGTATTGGCATCCTCTAAATAAGGCACTTGCACGCGACCATACTGCTGCAAAAAGGCTTCGCGCTTTCCGCCAACCATAGGCACATACGGCCCTGATTTTACGCGGCGTACCGCCGGGCCCACATCCGCCCACTGCTCTTTACCTAAGTTATAGAGGGTATAGGGTAGCTCGAGTTCACAGAGACGCTCTCTCACCAAGCGCGAATAGGGGCTGGATTCAAAACTCCAAAGCGCTAAGGGCTGCGCCGGGGCTTGGGAAGGCTTAGCCTTCAACCCCTTCAGGCCACGAGCAACCGTAGCCACATAGCTGCCACCCTTTTGCAGGGCCGACGCACGATAGCGTGGCGGGGTTTCGCCCCGCCCATAGGCTTTAAACAAATAAGCAATGATGTCGGCAGACTCATACAACACAACGCCACTATTGCTATCCACCAAGAGCGGGAACTGTTGCTTTCCACCAAGGCGCTCGGCCTCTAAGCGAAAACGTGTGCCACCTTTGGGGCAAGGGCGAATGTCAATATCCAACTGCAGCGCGGTGCAGGCTTCACGCACCAGTCGGCAGTAGGGCGAGGCTTCAATATCAAAGAGAATGGGGCGTTCAGCAGGCTGCTTGCGTTGCTTGAATACGGAAGAACCACGCCAGGCCGCAAACGTTGATGCAAATACTGAGCTTACGACCTGTAATTGATGACTTAACGACATAACACGCTCCTCAAAAATGGCGTTACTTGAATGCCGCAGACTCTGCCACAAACCATTGCAATTGTCCGAAATGGCCGCGCATTTCTTCAATTGGGTCAGTGTTTTAAGCCCCAGCTAGGCTATATTTCGCGCCAATTACTTTCCATGCCGTGGGCCGTCAGGGGATTACCGTGAATATTAATGATCTGACACAGAACATTCGCCAGCGTGTGCGTGAACAGACCGCCAGCTTGAATCAATCCTCGCAACGGGTTCGAGCACGCGCCGAAGTCGCGCTCACCAATGCCAGTGACCGTTTTTTTCGCGCCGACAAACTCACACTAGCTGACCAAACGCCCTTTCGGGTGCTCTACGATGACGGCCTCATCAAGCTGCGTTATTACTTACCGCTGAATGAAGAACGTATTCCCGTTGACGGTGAAACCCTGCAAGTCGAGAAACGGCGTCACCGTGTGCCGGTGGTCATTGTGCCTCCTCTGGCCGTGAAAATGAGTATCTATGACTTATTTCCTGACCGCAGTCTGGTGAAGTACCTGTTGGCGCGGGGTTATGAGGTCTATCTCATTGATTGGGGCGTACCCGGGCGCAAGCACACCCACTTCAACTTAAATACCTACATCAGCGAATTCATGCCGCAGTTTTTGCAACGCATTCGTGCCCATGCCGGGGTTGAGGACTTAAGCCTACATGGCTGGAGCCTAGGTGGCGTATTCACGCTGGGCTATAGCGCACTCAGTCGTGACCCCCACATTCGCAACATCGTAATTGTGGGCACACCGATTGACGGTCATGCCTCTGGGGCCATTGGCAAAATGTATCAACAGCTGGCCAAGCAGGCGAACTGGGTTCGTAAAAACACCAGTTTCCGAGTGCATAACATCAACCCGAACTGGCTACACACGCCGGGCTGGGCCAATGTGCTGGCCTTTAAAATGCTCAGCCCTGTGGGCTCCATCATGGGCTATTGGGACTTACTCAAGCAGCTTGGCGATCGCGAGTATGTGGTCAACCATGCCACCAACGGCGCTTTCCTAGACAACATGGTGGCCTACCCTGGCGGCATTGTTCAGGACATGCTGATTCGCGTGTGGATCGACAATGATTTGGCCGACGGCCTGATGACCATTGGCGAGAAGACCGCAGACCTCCTACAAATCAAAGCGTCCTTACTTGCCTTCGCTGGCAAGAGCGACACCATGGTCACCGCCGATGCCGTTCGGCCCTTGCTCGGGCTCGTGGGCAGTAGCGACAGCCGCTTTGAGCACATTTCGGGTGGCCACATGGGCATCTTGGCTGGCAGCAAAGCGCCTAAAGAGGCCTGGCGCCTGATGGCCAACTGGTTGAGCGAGCGCTCCGCATAGTCAGCTTTGCTTATATACAAAATCAAATATTTGCGTTGGCGCTGATATAGGCTGCCCGTTAAAATTACACCATACCTTGTTAATGCTGCCTGAGCGGGCAGCTTACTTTAGAGAAACCACATGTCTACGATCGGCCAAGAGACCATCCTCAGCGTACACCACTGGAATGACACGCTTTTTAGCTTCACGGCCACACGTGATCCTGCCTTGCGCTTTCACAATGGTCATTTCGTGATGATTGGCTTGGAGACCGAAGGCAAGCCATTGATGCGCGCCTACTCGATTGTTAGCGCGAACTATGAAGAGCACCTGGAGTTCTTCAGCATCAAAGTGCAAGACGGTCCGTTAACGTCGAAACTGCAACATTTGAAACCCGGCGATAAGCTGATGGTCAGCCGCAAGCCCACAGGTACACTGATCATGGACAACCTGCTGCCGGGCAAAACGCTTTATATGCTGTCCACCGGCACGGGGCTGGCGCCGTTCATGAGCATCATCAAAGATCCGGAAGTTTACGAACGCTACGATCACGTGGTGCTCTGCCACGGCGTGCGCCAAGTCAGCGAGCTGGCTTACAGCGAATACATCAGCGAAAAAATTCACGACAATGAATTTTTTGGTGCAGAAGCCCGTGAGAAGTTGATTTACTACCCCACAGTCACGCGTGAAACGTTTCGTAACCAAGGTCGTTTAACGGATCTGATTGACAGCGGAAAACTGTTTTCCGACATCGGCCTACCGCCGCTCAATCCCGAAACAGACCGTGTCATGATGTGTGGCAGCCCAAGCATGTTGAAAGACTTGGTTGTAATGCTTGAGGCGCGCGGCTTTACCGAGTCCCGTCACGGTCAGCAAGCGCATTACGTGATTGAGCGTGCGTTCGTCGAGAAATAAGCCGAAGCATACAAGTCACCCCCGACGCATACATGAAACCGGGCAGACAAGGCTATTACCTTATCTGCCCGGTTTTTTCATTACACCAACAAGCGCCTGATGTCCGCCAGCAGCAGCGCGAGTCGCGTCGTAAAGCGAGCCGCCATGGCGCCATCAATCACGCGATGATCGTAAGATAGCGACAACGGCAGCATGAGCCTGGGTACGAAGCCCTTGCCATCCCACACCGGCTGCTGACTGGCTCGCGACAGACCGAGAATGCCCACCTCCGGCCAGTTCACCAGCGGCGTGAATGCCGTACCACCAACACCCCCTAGCGATGAAATGGTGAATGTCGCGCCTAGCATTCCTGCCGGCGGCAACTTGCCGGTACGTGCCT
The DNA here is from genome assembly GCF_057084925.1 of Perlucidibaca sp. Classification (NCBI taxonomy): domain Bacteria; kingdom Pseudomonadati; phylum Pseudomonadota; class Gammaproteobacteria; order Pseudomonadales; family Perlucidibacaceae; genus Perlucidibaca; species Perlucidibaca sp. The sequence continues at coordinate 41,543 of NZ_JBXMRC010000001.1, forward strand.
GCTCAGACAACTCGCCCAGCTTGCGCGCCATCTCGCTCAGACTCATGCGATCAGCATTGTGCAGCACCGGCACCAGCAAGCCATTAGGCGTGTCTACGGCAATGCCGAGATTGACGTAGTCCTTCATCACCAGGTTTTCGCCATCTCGCGCGAGTGAGCTGTTGAACATCGGCATCTCACGCAGCAGATAAGCCACCGCCTTTGCCACCAGCACCGTCATGGTCAGCGACAGCCCTTCTTTCTTGAAGCTGTCACGCAGACTCAGGCGAAACGCTTCCAGATCAGAGATGTCGGCGCAGTCGAACTGCGTTACCTGCGGCACGATCAACGCCGAACGCGCAAGGTTCTCCGCCGACTTGCGCTGGATGCGCGAGCGCGGCTTGAGCTCGACCGCACCCCATTTCGTGTAATCCGGTTCTGCCGGCAAATCACCGAACAGACCGGCCATGCCACCACCAGAGGGAGCGGCAATGACTGGCTGCGTCAGACGCTGCTTCACCCAGGCGTGCAGGTCCTCCTTGAGGATGCGTCCACGCGGCCCGCTGCCGGCGACCAGCGTCAGATCCGCGCCCAGCTCACGCGCCAGACGACGCACCGCCGGGCCGGCATGGCATTTGCCGGCCGGAGCTTCATCGCACGATACCGCTGGCGCAACTGAGGCCTGCGATAGCGCAGGAGCCGGTGCGACCGCAGCCACCGAGGCTGGCGCCACCACTACAGCGCCAGCCGTCTCCATTACCAGAAGCGCATCGCCAGCCTTCACCACACTACCGACCTTTACCGACCACGACACCAGTACGCCATCTTCTGTCGCCGGCAGCTCCAGACTGGCCTTGTCCGACTCCAGCAGTGCAATCGGCTGGTCTTTCTTGACCGTGGCACCTGCCGGCACCAATAACTCAATGACCTCAGCCTGCTCGACACCGAGGTCAGGCACCGCAATTTGCGTCGCCATAACGATCTCCTCAGGCCTTCGCCGCTGATGGTTGTTCCGGGTTGATGCCCCAGCGCTCACGCGCCGCCAGCAGCTTCGCCGTGCTGATGTCGCCGCTTTCATGCAGAGCCAGCAACGCCGTATAAGCCACATGCGCCGCATCGACCTCGAAGTGACGACGCAGCTGCCCGCGCGCATCCGAACGCCCGAAGCCATCTGTGCCCAGCACGCGATAACTGCGCCCCGCCGGCAGGAAGGCGCGAATCTGATCGGCATGCACCTTCATGTAATCGCTGGCCGCGATGATCGGCCCGACGCTGCCTGTCAGCTGCTCCGTCACCCAGGCCTGCTTCGCTTTCTGGTCAGGATGCAGCATGTTCCAGCGCTCCACCTCCAGGCCCTCGCGACGCAGCTCGGTGAAGCTGGTCGCGCTCCACACCGTGGCACGCACACCCTCTTCGGCGAGCAATGGCAACGCGCCCTCAACCTCACGCAAGATCGCACCGCCGCCGAGCAACTGCACCTCGACGCCCTTGCCCTTCTTTGCCGCCTGCAACTTGTACAAGCCGCGACGAATGCCCTCTTCCGCGCCCTTCGGCATCGCCGGATGGGGATAGCTTTCGTTCAGCGTGGTCAGGTAGTAGTACACATCCTCGTGCTCGCCAAACATGCGACGCAGACCATCCTGCACGATGACCGCGATCTCGTAGCTGTAAGTCGGATCATAGGAGATGCAGTTCGGCACCGTCGACGACAGCACATGCGAGTGGCCATCCTCATGCTGCAAGCCCTCACCATTGAGCGTGGTACGCCCGGAGGTAGCACCGACCAGGAAGCCGCGCGCGCGACTGTCGCCCGCTGCCCAGGCCAGATCGCCGATGCGCTGAAAGCCGAACATGGAGTAGAACAGGTAGAACGGCACCAGCGGCTGATCGTGGATGCTGTAAGCCGTACCACAGGCTATCCAGGCGCTCATCGCACCGGCCTCGTTGATGCCCTCCTCGAGAATCTGACCCTTCACATCCTCGCGGTAATACATGAGCTGCGACTTGTCTTCCGGCTCATAGAGCTGGCCGACATTGGAGTAGATGCCGAGCTGCCGGAACATGCCCTCCATACCGAACGTACGCGCTTCATCCGGCACGATGGGCACAATACGGTCACCCAGCCCTTCCTGCTTGAGAAGCACACCCATGAGGCGCACCAGTGCCATGGTGGTCGAAATCGGTCGCTCCGACGCGGCTGTCACCGTCGCCAGACTCTCGATGCTCGGCACCGGCAACGCCCGACTTTGCGGACGACGCTGCGGCAGATAACCACCGAGCTTGGCGCGCTGCTCGTGCAGATACTTCAGCTCCGGGCTGCCCTCAGGCGGCCGATAGAACGGCAGATCTTCGAGCTGCTCATCGCTGAACGGCATGTCAAAGCGGTCGCGAAATTTGCGCAATGAATCGATATCCAGCGATTTGAGCTGGTGCGACTTGTTCGCGGCCTGACCGGCACCGGTGGCATAACCTTTAACTGTCTTGGCCAGAATCACCACTGGCTGGCCCTTGGTGGCCATGGCTTCGGCATAGGCGGCATAGACCTTGAACGGATCATGACCACCGCGATCAAGGGCGGCGATTTCATCATCGCTCATATCCTTGACCAGCTCGGCCAGCTCCGGGTACTTGCCGAAGAACTTCTCGCGGGTATAAGCACCGCCATGGTTCTTGAAGGCCTGGTACTCGCCGTCCACCGCCTCATCCATTCGTTCCCGCAAAGCACCAGTCACATCACGTGCCAGCAGCGGGTCCCACTTCTTGCCCCAGACCACCTTGATGACTTTCCAGCCGGCACCACGGAATACCGACTCCAGCTCCTGAATGATCTTGCCGTTGCCGCGTACCGGGCCATCCAGACGCTGCAAGTTGCAGTTGATGACATAGATCAGGTTGTCGAGCTTTTCGCGACCGGCGAGCGCGATGGCGCCCAGCGACTCCGGCTCATCCATCTCGCCATCGCCGAGGAAGGCCCAGACCTTGCGATTCTGATCCGGCAGCACGCCGCGATTGATCAGGTATTTCATGACGTGAGCCTGGTAGATAGCCATGATCGGCCCCAGTCCCATCGATACCGTCGGGAACTGCCAGTACTCGGGCATCAGCCAGGGATGCGGATAACTCGACAAACCCTGCCCGCCGACTTCACGACGGAAATTGTTGAGCTGCGCCTCACTCAGGCGGCCCTCCAGAAACGAGCGCGCATAAATGCCCGGCGCTGAATGTCCCTGGTAATAAATCAGATCGCCGCCGTGCTCGGCACTGGGCGCGCGAAAGAAATGATTGAAACCAACATCGTACAGCGTGGCCGATGACGCAAAGGTGGCGATATGGCCGCCCAGCTCGTCATCGTTCTGGTTCGCACGCATCACAATCGCCAGCGCATTCCAGCGAATCAGCGAGCGCAAACGCCACTCCAGATTCGGGTCGCCCGGCATCAACGGCTCTTGCTCACGGGGAATGGTGTTTACATAGGGTGTATTGAGTCGGCCAATATGCACGCCGAAGCTGGGTGCATGATTATTCAGCCATTCCAGAAGTTGCCTTGCGCGCTCTGGTGAATCGTTTTCTGCGACGGATGCCAGTGCATCCAACCACTCTTGTGTTTCCACGTGGTCGCGGTCGCCGTAATGACGAAGCCGTGCCATGTTGCCTCCTTTCCGATACCGGATTGCGGCCTGTTGAGCCGGGTCATGACCAGCCTAACGATAATCTTGGGTAAAGAATTTCGTGTGACTGATCGGTCACATAGAGCATGGCATACTTGATCAGTTGGGCAAAGTACGGAAAGGTAATAATTGGTCGCAGAGTGTGGGTAATTCGCGCAGTAAAGACAGGCCGGGGCGTGTAAGCTCTCGATCATTCACAACCACTAAACGTTGCTTTTTTACCGCAGGTATTTGGTGAAAGCGCTGCCAAAACTTTTGTGAAGGCAGCAGTTGATCTTGCGAGAGCAAAATGACATCCGGCTTAGCCTTTAACACAAACTCTAATTGCAAAATGGGTGCGGGCACCGATGTTTTCGGCACGATTGAATCCACCCCGCACACCGCCATGGCTTGGCTGACTAGATGCTGTGGCGCAAGGCTGTATAGAGGCTGCAACCAGACTTGATACAAGCCGCGCAAACGTGGGCCTTGAGCATAGCGCAGCCGGGTTTCTTGCAAGTTCTTCTGAAGTTCATTGGCTTGATTAGCGGCACGCGCTGACTGCCCTGCCAAGGCGCCCAGCCAATTTAATCGTGTGGGAAGATCTTCGAGTTTTTTGGGGTCGATGGCGAGCATGGGGACACCCAATTGGCGCAAACGAGCTTGTTGATTTCCAGCAAGCCCAGAAGGCCAATAGACCACGAGGTCCGGCCTCACCCGTCGTATTTGCTCTTCGTTGATTTGGCTCGCCTGAGCCACCACGGGAAAGCCCGTCAGACTTTTTTGCCAGCGACCAACCGAAGAGTGATCATCTTGAACTCCCACAATGACATGTTGGACCTGAAGATCCCGCAGCATATCAACCAGATGAGGCCCTAACACGACCCAGCGCTTGGGTAGCGTCTGCGGTACCTGCCATGCTTGGTGGTTGTCGTCCGTCCAAGTAGTGAGGGCTACCGCCGCCTTGGCTGACGATTGCTGAGCTTGAGACGCCGTACTCAACAGGGCCAAAAGTACAATGACACTCCTCAGCCATGAGGATTGACTCAAGCGCCGGGCCACAAGGTATGCAACGCTAACATCACCATCCACACGATCAACGCGCGTTGCAGCAGAGCTTGCAAGCCCGTCATGGCCTCCGAAAGGGCTACAGACGGTTCAACATGAGCATCCAGATCAACCGGCTCCGCAGCTTCTGCTGCTTCGTCAATGAGCTCATGACCTGGCGCATCGGGCTTCAACAAACGCTCGCGAATGACAGCCCACGTGGCCGTAAAGTTACCCGCCAAGGCAAAGCTCAACGCCAACAACCGAGTTGGAATCCAATCGGCCAATGTCAGCCAGTGACTGACCAAGTCTTGGTTTTCACCCTCTGACTCACGTTCAGCCAAGCGTAAAAAATAGTAGCCCAAGGCTGCCACTGGGGTCGCCAGCAAAAACCAGAATAACGGCGAGAAAAGCTGCTGCAAGGACTCACGCAGCATGTCTTTACGTGCCTCACCTAACTCTGCCGACAATGCGAGGTCAGGCGTGACCCAGTCATTTTGTTCCGCATCCGGAATGGGCGTGGCCCACGGGCGCTGCTTCCAATGCTCCAAATGCTTAGCAGCGGCAGATGGCTGCGCTACATCGCCAAAAATAACGAGCAACACTAATGCACTAGGCACAAAAATAAGCAGACTTAAGCCCAGCTCTTTGAGTGCCTGCAAGCAGACTGCCAGAACAACCATCGGAATTAACAAGGTGAGCGCCAGCCGAATGCCCGAACTCAAACTACTGGGCAACTGACTGCACCAGGCCAACCAATGATTGCCGGGTTTAGCAACGGCTTGGCGCCACTCTAAAGGCAAGGCGAAGTAGGCTGCCAAGGCCAACAAGGCTAATAACAAACTCATGTACGTTCGCTCCTACTCAGCGTCATAAAACGGAGGCTTAACGCCTCTCTGCTAATAATTGATTCAATCGAGGCCAATCAAAAAAAGGCCCAGGATCTGTTTTCCGGCCCGGTGCAATCTCACTATGACCCACCAGGCGGCCTTTAGACTCGGGATAATGTTGCCATAAGGTTTTTATCACAAGTGCCAATCTTTCATACTGCGCATCCTCAAAGGGCTGATCATCACTGCCTTCTAACTCAATACCAATGGAGAAATCATTACAGTTATCTCGCCCTAAGTACTGAGAGCGACCGGCATGCCAAGCCCGCTGATCAAAGGCTACAAATTGAATAATTTCCGCATCACGGCGAATCAACAAATGCGACGACACTTCTAGCCGATGAATCTCAGCAAAGTAAGGGTGATCGTTCGCATTTAAGGAACCGAGAAATAACTGCTCGATAAACGGACCGCCAAATTGCGAGGGGGGCAGGCTAATGTTGTGGATAACCGTCAGCGAAATCTCAGCCTGAGGCCGCTGATTAAAAAATGGAGAGGGGCAATGCCTCGCTGCATCTAGCCAATGCGTTGCACTGATGCGCATGCAAACTCCAAGACAGACATTAGGTGATTTATACTAGCGCAATGCAGGCCCTTAACGGACAGCCTCCCCCTATCTGGTCTTGGATTTTTTCACATGATGACCCCCGAGCTCGTAAAAGCAGCCCTTGCCGCCAATGTGGCGTCAGCTCTCGTTGAAGATATTGGTAACGGTGACATCACTGCTGCACTTATCCCTGAAGATCGCATCGCGACGGCACGCGTAATCACTCGCGACCCCATGGTACTCGCAGGCAAACTGTGGGTTGAGGCCACCTTCATGGCGGTTGATCCACAGCTTAATTTGCAATGGATGGTGGATGAAGGCCAAGCAGTGGCGGCCGGCAGCACGTTGTTTGAAATTACGGGTAAGGCGCGCAGCCTGTTAACCGCCGAGCGCGCCGCACTGAATTTCCTACAGACCTTATCCGCAACAGCTACGCAGACGCGCGAACTTGCCGAGTTAATTCGTGATACATCCGCCAAACTGCTCGACACGCGTAAAACGCTGCCCGGGCTACGTGTAGCGCAGAAATATGCGGTTCTGATTGGTGGCGGTGAGAATCACCGTATGGGGCTTTATGACGCCTTCCTGATTAAAGAAAACCACATCATGGCCGCAGGCTCGATTGCGGCAGCAATCAACACGGCGAGAGCTCAGGCGCCCGGAAAGATGGTCGAAGTAGAAGTTGAGAATCATCAGGAGCTAGAGCTAGCACTGGCTGCGGGCGCGGACCGCATCATGCTCGATAACTTCTCTTTAGAACAAATGCGTGAGGCCGTTCTTCACACAGCCGGTCGTGCTCAGCTTGAAGCATCCGGTGGCGTAAACAAAACCACCTTACGCGCCATCGCCGAAACAGGCGTGGACTATATTTCGCTGGGCACGTTGACCAAGGACATTAAAGCCATCGATTTATCGATGCGACTTATCTGAGCCTTATTAATCTAAGTCCTTCAGCCTAGTTATTTACTAGCTACAAGGCCTTCTGGATGCTGCTTGCCGACACAGGCAAAGCGTTGCTGCTCAACCCCATCAATCAAAACCGTTCCGGTAAACATATCGAACGGCCGTACCCACAGCGAGAAATCGCCATAGCACGTGCGATACAGCACGTACCACTCCTCGCTTTCAGAATGCCTGACCAGATCAAGCACTTCGTAATAGCGCCCTTTGTAATGGCGATAAAATCCTTTATTGAGTATGGGCGCCATAATCTGCTCTGAAATGTAGTTGATTAAAAAAGCAAAAACCCCTGACCAGTATAACTGATCAGGGGTTCGTGCATTAGGTGCCTGGCAATGACCTACTTTCGCATGGCTACTGCCACACTATCATCGGCGCTGAGCGGTTTCACTTCTGAGTTC
>NZ_JBXMRC010000002.1:0-55923 GCF_057084925.1 Perlucidibaca sp.
AGACCACACCGGTCAGCCGATTGAGAACATTGAGCGCGACACAGATCGCGACAACTTTATGGCCGCAGATGAAGCACAGAACTATGGTCTGATCGACCAAGTGTTAACAAAGCGCCCATAAGCCACATAACAGGTATTTGAGAGAATCAGCATGACCGACGAGAAACGAGGAGGGGACAGCAAGCTGCTGTTCTGTTCCTTCTGCGGAAAAAGCCAACATGAAGTTCGCAAGCTAATTGCGGGTCCGTCGGTGTATGTCTGCGACGAGTGCGTTGATCTCTGCAACGACATTATTCGCGAAGAAGTTCAGGAGAAAGCGGACGAGAAGGCCAGTGATCGCCTGCCAACCCCGCGTGAGCTGAAAGCCTCGTTGGATGATTATGTCATTGGTCAGGAACAAGCTAAGCGTGTGCTCGCTGTAGCGGTTTACAACCACTACAAGCGTCTGCGTGCCGGTATGAAGCGTGCCGTCGGTGCCCGCACCGGCGCTGAAGTCGAGTTGTCGAAGAGCAATATCTTACTCATTGGACCGACCGGTTCGGGTAAGACCTTATTGGCAGAGACCTTGGCGCGCGTGCTGAATGTGCCCTTTACCATTGCCGATGCGACCACGCTGACGGAAGCCGGCTATGTCGGTGAAGATGTAGAGAACATCATTCAGAAGTTGCTGCAAAAGTGCGACTACGACGTTGAGAAAGCTCAGACCGGCATCGTCTATATCGATGAAATCGACAAGATTTCTCGCAAGAGTGATAACCCGTCCATTACGCGTGATGTCAGCGGTGAGGGCGTTCAGCAAGCACTGCTCAAGCTCATTGAAGGCACGGTTGCCAGTGTGCCACCGCAGGGTGGTCGCAAGCATCCTCAGCAAGAGTTCCTGCAGGTCGATACCTCGAACATTTTGTTCATCGTCGGCGGTGCTTTTGCTGGGCTTGATAAGGTCATTGCTCATCGTGCAGAGCCCGGCGGTATTGGCTTTAACGCGCAAGTGAAGAGCATCAGCAAGGCGCCAAGCGTTGGCGAGCTATTCCAAACGGTGCAGCCGGATGATTTGGTGAAGTTCGGCTTGATTCCGGAGTTCGTAGGCCGTCTGCCCGTGATTGCTTCGTTAACGGAATTGAATGAAGCAGCGCTAATCCAAATCCTGACTGAGCCGAAGAATGCCTTGACCAAGCAGTATGCCAAGCTATTTGACATGGAAGGTGCATCGCTGGAATTCCGTCCAGAGGCCCTGAGTGCGATAGCTAAGCGTGCTTTGGAGCGAAAAACGGGGGCTCGTGGCCTGCGCTCGATTTTGGAAGGTGTTTTGCTCGGTACCATGTACGAGCTTCCCTCCTTAGAAGGTGTTAGCCGCGTCGTTGTAGATGAAAAAGTGATCTTGGGTGAAACAGAGCCTTTACTGGTTTATGACAACATTGAGACGGCTCGTGTCATGCCGGAGTAGTGTTTAGACTCGATTCGAGTGACAAAAAAGGGACCATCGGTCCCTTTTTTGTTGGCTTTTCGCTCAACCAGCGATTGGTCACCTTGTAATCTGGCTCGGTCTCCCCCAAAAAGGAGTTAAGCGCATCTGCGCAGTCAGATTGGGAGTGTTGTGTCATGACTGATGGCCTCAAGTTACCGTTATTGCCATTGCGTGATGTGGTGATCTATCCCCACATGGTCATTCCGTTGTTTGTAGGGCGTGAGCGTTCGATTCAAGCGCTGGATTTGGCGATGAATGCCGACAAGCAAATTTTCTTGGTGTCGCAGCGTGATGCGGCCGAAGACGACCCCCGCCAGTCCGGGCTCTACACCATTGGTACTATCGCGCAGGTGTTGCAGCTCTTAAAGCTACCCGATGGCACCGTTAAAGTGCTCGTGGAAGGCTTGCGCCGCGCTGAGCTGAGCGATCTCACTGAGACGGCTGGCGCCTTCGTGGCGGTCTTGTCCGAAATCCCTAGTGAAGATCTGACACGTGCAGACGCGGAAGTGCTGACACGAACGCTGCTCAATCAATTTGATCAATACGTGAAGCTGTCCAAGAAGGTCGCTGCCGAGGTGTTGACTTCTGTCACCGGCATTGATGATCCCAGCCGACTAGCCGACACTATTGCCGCTCATTTATCGCTGCGTTTAGAAGAAAAGCAGGCCATCTTAGACATCCTGCCAGTGCAGCTTCGCGTTGAGCACCTCATGGCCTTGATGGAATCAGAGATCGACATTCTGAAGGTCGAAAAGCGCATTCGTGGCCGCGTTAAGAAGCAGATGGAAAAAAGCCAGCGTGAGTACTATCTGAACGAGCAAATCAAAGCGATTCAGAAGGAACTGGGCGACCTCAATGAGGGCGGCGAGGATGAGCTGTCTGAAATGGAGCAACGCATTGCTGCAGCCGGCATGCCTGTGGATGCCCGCAAGAAAGTCGATAGTGAGCTAAAGAAGCTACGCCAGATGTCACCCATGTCCGCAGAGGCGACGGTGGTTCGTAGCTATATCGACTGGATGCTGGGTGTGCCCTGGAAAAAGCGCAGCCGAGTACGAATTGATTTGAAGAAAGCCCGCGAAATTCTCGATGCGGATCACTTTGGCCTAGAAGAAGTCAAAGATCGCATTCTGGAATACCTTGCCGTGCAATCGCGCGTTAAGAAGCTCAATGGCCCGGTGCTTTGTTTAGTGGGCCCACCAGGTGTGGGTAAAACCTCATTGGGGCAGTCTATTGCGAAGGCGACTAATCGTGAGTTCGTGCGTATGGCGCTGGGCGGTGTGCGTGATGAGGCCGAGATTCGTGGCCATCGCAGAACCTATATCGGCTCCATGCCGGGCAAGCTGATCCAGAAGTTGTCTAAAGTGGGCGTGCGTAACCCACTGTTTTTGCTAGATGAAATCGACAAAATGTCTTCTGATATGCGGGGTGATCCGTCGTCAGCCTTGTTGGAGGTTTTGGACCCTGAGCAGAATAAGGCCTTTAATGATCACTATCTCGAAGTCGACTACGACCTGTCGGACGTAATGTTCCTGTGTACCGCGAACTCCATGAATATTCCGGCGCCTTTGCTGGATCGTATGGAAGTCATTCGCTTGCCCGGTTACACCGAGGCCGAGAAAATTGCCATCGCGCAACAGTACTTAGTGCCTAAGCAAATTGAAGCAGCAGGCTTAAAGCCTACGGAAATCAGCATCACCGAAACCGCCTGCCGAGATATCGTGCGTTATTACACGCGTGAGGCCGGTGTGCGTGCCTTGGATCGCGAGATCGCCAAGGTTTGCCGTAAGGTCGTGAAAGAGGCCGTGATGGGCACGCGTCACGGCGCTATTGTGGTGGATGATGCATTTCTGGAAGCGTATTTGGGTGTTCGCAAGCACAACTACGGTAAAGCCGAAGCGGAAGATCAAGTGGGTCAGGTGACGGGCTTAGCTTGGACTTCTGTGGGCGGCGAGCTGCTCACCATTGAGGCCATTTCCGTGCCGGGTAAGGGTGGCCAATTAATGACGGGCTCGCTGGGCGATGTCATGCAAGAGTCCATTCGCGCGGCCATGACGGTAGTGCGCTCGCGTTCACGCACGCTGGGCCTATCACCTGATACGTTCGAAAAGCGGGATATTCATATCCACATGCCAGAGGGCGCTACACCCAAAGATGGCCCCAGTGCCGGTATCGGTATGTGCACCGTACTGGCTTCTGTCCTCACCGGAATTCCGGTGCGAGCAGATGTGGCGATGACCGGGGAAATCACCCTACGTGGGCAGGTCTTGCCGATTGGCGGCTTGAAAGAGAAGCTCTTGGCCGCGCATCGTGGCGGCGTTCGTACCGTTATTATTCCTGAAGAAAATGCGCGTGATTTGAAGGATATTCCGGATACGGTGAAGGCCGCTTTGGAGATCCGTACGGTGAAATGGATCGACGAAGTGCTCGCCATTGCCCTCACGCAGACCCCTCAACCGTTAAGTGATGAGGCGTATGAAGCAGGTTTGGCTCGTGTCGAAAGACGGGATCAGCCCAATGTAAGCCACCATTAAGGCCGGTAAAGTAAATTTTTATGCTGAAAACAGGGGTTTTAATGGAGTTGTGCTTGATTCCTTTGCCCCTGCGTTTTATAAAACAACTCACTTGCGTGGCCCTGTTGCCAGCAGCTGAACTACTCCAATAATCAAAATGTCTATCGAAAAGGGGACGCCTGTGAACAAGTCTGAATTAATTGACGCCATTGCAGAAAAAGCTGACATGACCAAAGCGGATGCCGGCCGTGCATTAGACGCAACCGTTGCTGCCATCACAGCAACCTTGAAGGGTGGCGATGCCGTTACTCTGGTTGGCTTTGGTACATTTGCTGTGAAAGAACGCGCCGCTCGTACAGGTCGTAACCCGCAAACGGGTAAAGAAATCAAAATCGCCGCCTCCAAGACTCCGTCCTTCAAGGCCGGTAAAGGTCTGAAGGATGCCGTAAACGTCTAAGGATGTTTTGCGGTTAAAGCAGTACCCGAAAAGCGCGCCTACTCTGGCGCGCTTTTTTCTAGCGTCGTAATGACGCATCCATTTAGCGTGTGGGTTGCTCATGCAAGCGTTTCGTGATGTGGTTCGTGGTTGGTTAGGGAAGGTCATGCTCGGCCTTTTGGCGCTTCCGTTAGTGTTGGTTGGTGTCGAGTCCTATTTCGGTGGCAATTCTGAAGTGATCGTTGCGGAAGTTGATGGGCACGAGATCTCTCAAACGCTGTTGGATAAGGCGTTTGAAAATCAGAAGCAGCAAGTGTTGGCACGTATGGGCGCCGAGAGCGTTCTTACAGATGAGCAACAGAAGCAGTTGCGGGAGCGTGTCTTAAATAGCCTGATACAACGCCAGCTGCTGCTGACATCAGCACACGATGCCGGTTACAAGGTTTCTGATGCCACGATTCAAACCTTGATTCAGAGCACACCGACATTCCAAGAAGCCGGCAAGTTTTCGCCCTCTCGCTATGCCTTAGTCCTGAGCCAAATTGGCGAGACACCGGCGACATTCCCTGAGCGTGCCCGCGAAGAGATTTTGACCTCACAGCGCGTGTCTGGCTTGCTCATGAGCGCGTTTGTCACGCCAACAGAGTTAGATCAACTGAGTGCTTTGGATAGCCAGCAGCGTGATATTAGCTATGCCATTATCCCAGCGAATCGTTTCCTAGCTAACGTCAACGTCACGGATGCTCAAATCAAAGCGTTCTACGATAAAGATCAAAGCCTGTTCAGCCGTCCGGAAGTGGTCAGTGTGAATTACCTAGCGTTGACCCGTGGCATGTTTGCCGGACAAGCCAAGTCAGACCCGGAAGCTGTGAAAGCGCGCTATGACGAACGCGTAAAAGCCTTGGCCAGTACGGAAGAGCGTCAAGCGGCGCATATCCTGATTGCCATTGATGACAAAGTGAAGGACGCGGATGCCAAGGCCAAAGCAACAGCGCTGGCCAAGCAGGTAGCGGAGGGGGCTGATTTTGCCGCATTGGCGAAGGCGAACTCCAAAGACCCAGGCTCGGCGGCCAATGGTGGCGATTTGGGCCTGACCGCTCGTGGTCAGTTTGTGCCTGAGTTCGACAAGGCGCTTTTTAGCCTGAAGCAAGTGGGTGACGTGTCGGACGTGGTTAAAACCCCCTTTGGTTACCATCTCATTAAGCTGCTGGCCATTAAGCAACCAACTGTCCCTAGCTTTGCTCAACTCCAAGCCGAATTGGAGCAAGAAGTTCGCGCTACACAGACAGATGAGCTGTTTGCTCAGGCTGTGGAGAAGCTAGATGCAGCGGTTTATGAGTCATCTGACTTACAAGGCCCTGCCAAGGCCTTCAATCTTCAGGTTCAAACCTCGCCGGTCTTTGATCGTCAGGGTGCAGCAGGTGTTTTCAGTGAGCGCAAAGTACTGGATGCCGCTTTTAGCGACGACTTGATCAAAGAACGTAAGAACACCAGCGCGATCACGCTTAAAGATGGCACCACACTGTGGTTGAGCCTGGCCTCGCACCAGCCATCACGCAAGCTGCCATTGGCGGAAGTGTCTTCGGTTATCCGTACCAAACTGCAAATTCAACAGGCACTGGCGCTGGCTAAGCAGGCGGCTGAAGTCGTTGCACGTGACACTAAAACCTTAGGTTTTGCTGCGGCAGCCAGCAAAGCCGGTTTAAGTGTTCAAGTGCAGACGGGCGTGACACGTCGAGATACCGCGCTTAATCCATTGCTGTTGCGCGAAGTCTTCCGTATTGCACCGCCGAAGGGTAAGGCGTTGAGCACGGGTGTGGCGGAGTTGGGTGATGCCGTTTCGGTTATTGCTTTAAGCGCCGTTAAGCCGGGTGTCGCACTGGCGGGCACACAACGTTCCGCTACGCAAACCATGCTGGGTGAAAACCGCGGCCAACAAGAACTTCAGGATGTTCTGGGTTTCTTAAAGGCCGAAGCTAAAATCACCTTGAGAGCAAATAATTCAGCGGAGTAAACGTCTGAGTCTGGCTCAATAAAAAGCCGCGCAACTCGATGAGAGTAGCGCGGCTTTTAAATGCCTGAAACAAGACGCTTAGACAGAGTCTAGTGCAGGCATCGCAACGGTATTGAAACCACCATCCACATATAAAATCTCACCGCTAATACCAGACGCTAAGTCTGAGCACAGGAAGGCTGCGGCATTGCCGACTTCCTCGATGGTGACATTTCGACGCAGCGGAGTAGCGGCTTCGTTATAGGACAACATTTTACGGAAGTCTTTAATGCCACTGGCTGCCAGGGTGCGAATCGGACCTGCCGAGATGGCATTCACGCGAATACCCTCTGGACCCAAGCTGGCACTGAGGTAGCGCACATTGGCTTCCAAGGAGGCCTTCGCTAGACCCATGACATTGTAGTTAGGTACGACGCGCTCAGAGCCCTGATAGGTGAGCGTTAGCAAGCTGCCACCGCGTCCCAACATCATCGGCTTAGCGGCTTGTGCTAAGGCACTAAAGCTAAATGAGCTAATGTCATGAGCAATGCGGAAGCCTTCACGCGTGGTGATGTCCACATAATTGCCTTCTAGCTCATGGCCTGGCGCGTAACCGACCGAGTGCACGAGAACATCGAGGCCATCCCAATGTGCAGCTAGGGCGCTAAACACGCCGCTAATTTCATCATCTGAGGCAACATCGCAAGGAAACGTCAAGGTAGAGCCAAAGGTCGCGGCAAAGCCTTCAACACGGCCTTTCAGCTTGTCATTTTGATAGGTAAAGGCGAGTTCGGCACCCTCACGATGCATCGCTTCAGCAATGCCATAAGCAATAGAGAGTTTGCTGGCGACGCCCACAATGAGAACGCGCTTGCCGGTCATCATGCCCATATCAGGCTCCTGTTCGGTAAATTTAAATCGTTTAACGATGGCAAAAAGTATAGTGGCATTTAGGTCTGCACGGGCAGCGGTGGCGGCGAAAGAGTTAGGCTCATTGCAGAAACCAACGCCTTGGTATAGGGGTGTTGTGGCGTTTGGAAAATTCGCTGGCAATCACCTGACTCGACGACTTTTCCCGCTTGCATCACCAAGACACGGTGGCAAAGCGCTTGAACTACGCGCAAGTCATGGCTAATGAACAAATAGCTAATGCCACGCTCCCGCTGGATATCACGGAGCAGGCTAAGAATTTCGCCTTGGGTATGGCGATCTAAGGCCGAGGTAGGTTCATCGAGCACTAAGACCGCAGGGTCCAAAATCAGCGCGCGTGCTAGCGCGATGCGTTGGCGCTGTCCGCCGGAGAACTCATGTGGGTAACGGTGACGACACTGAGGGTCGAGTCTAACCGCTGTCAGTGCCGTACAGACAGCGGCATCCAGGGCCGCTTCAGTTAAGGCCTGATGTGCGCGTAACCCTTCGCTGATCAGGGCGGCTACGGTCAGTCTGGGGTTAAGACTGCCATAGGGGTCTTGAAACACCAGCTGTAACTCGGCACGTCCCCGTCGAAGCGACTCGCCTGACAGCTTAAGCCAATCCTGACCCAAGAGCACCACGCGCCCGGTGGCAGGAGTAAGTCTGAGAATGGCCGCCGCAAAGCTGGATTTACCGGAGCCAGACTCGCCCACAATGCCCACCGATTCGCCTTGCGCCAAGGTAAGCCCTAATGAGCAGACGGCGTCACGCCAATGAGACACCGCACCCCACCACGTTTTTTCAAGGGCATAGCGCACATTGAGTTGACTCACGCTCAGTGTCACGTTGGCATCTTTGGGGCGTGGGCAGGGTTGGCTGTTCGCAAACGGTTGCAGCAAGACGCGGGTGTAGTCGTGTTTGGGTTGCTGAAACACGTGCTCGGTTTTATCGGCTTCAATCACTTGGCCCGCTTGCATAACCATGACGCGATCGGCGTAACGTTGAACCTGTGGCAAGTCATGACTAATGTGAAGAATGGCAAGCCCACGGCGTTTTTGTAGCGACTTTAACAAGTCCAGTATCTGATTCTGAAGCAGCGCATCCAAGGCCGTGGTGGGCTCATCTGCAATCAAAAGCTTGGGCGAGTTAGCTAAGGCCATGGCAATGACTACGCGCTGCCGTTGGCCGCCGGAGAGCTCATGCGGCCAGGCTTCCAGACGTCGAGCGGCATCATCAATGCCGACTTCGGCCAGCAGGCTTAACGCCCGCTGTGTCGCTTGGGCAGGGCTGATGGATTGATGTAGCGTGATGGCCTCAATGAGCTGCTTGCCGATGCGATGCAAAGGGTTTAGCGCGGTCAAGGGTTCTTGGTAGACCATGCCAATATCGCCACCGCGTAACTGACGTAAGCGCTCGAGCGAAAGGCTAGCCAAGTCTTGGCCCTGCCAGTGAATCGTGCCCTCACTTTTGAGGCCAGCCGGCAGTAAGCGTAAGCAGGCTAAACCAGTGAGTGTTTTGCCCGAGCCTGACTCACCGACTAGCGCCAACCATTCACCTGCGTTGAGATCTAAGGACACTTTTTGCACCAACTTCTCAGATGCTGAGTTGGTAATCGAGAGCTGTTGAATGCGTAGTAGCGAAGAGGTCATTTCAACGCGACCTGTCGTGGGTCAAAGGCATCACGAAGACCTTCCCCGATAAAAACCAATAGGGTCATGAGTGCCGCGAGTGAAAAGAAGGCCGTTAAGCCCAGCCAAGGCGATTGCAGGTTGTTTTTACCTTGCGCGATGAGCTCGCCTAGGGAAGCTGAGCCGGGCGGCAAACCAAAGCCTAGGAAGTCCAACGAAGTCAGTAACCCGATGGCGCCAGTAAAAATAAAAGGCAACAGGGTGAGCGTCGTGACAAGCGCATTCGGTAAGACATGACGCCAGACTAAGAGCCAGGGCTTAACCCCGAGTGTGCGGGCGGCTCGAACATAGTCTAGCTGTCGTGTACGGAGAAACTCAGCACGCACCAAGCCACTTAAATCGGTCCAACTAAACAGGGCTAGGAGGCCCAGTAGCCACCAAAAGTTCGGCACAACCACGCTGGATAAAATGATCAGCATAAAAAGCACGGGCAGGCCGGACCAAATTTCAATGATGCGCTGGCCGAAAAGGTCTACCCAGCCACCCCAATAGCCCTGAATCGCGCCAGTGCCTACCCCTAAAATGACTGTTGCCAGCGTGAGCAGGCCGGCAAAACAGAGCGAAATACGGATGCCGTAGATAAGCCGTGCTAACACGTCGCGACCTTGGTCGTCTGTGCCTAACCAGTTTTGCGAGGACGGTGCGGAGGGTGTAGGTTCGGCGCGTTCAAAGTGGATGGTGTCGGCGTTGAAACGAATCATGGGCCAGAGCATCCAGCCCTGTTCATTGATGAGTGCTTGCACAGCAGGATCACGATACACCGTGGTGGTTTCAAATTCCCCGCCAAAATGACTTTCGGGAACATCCTCCAGCAGCGGAATAATCCACTCACTCTGGTATCGAACCAAAATGGGCTTGTCATTGGCGACGAGCTCGGCCCCTAAGGTGGCGATAAAAATCACGATTAGGCTGATTAGCGACCACCAAGCGCGGCGGTTAGCGCGAAACTGCGCCCATCGTCTTTGGGTCAGCGGAGACCACGATGAGGAAAGCTTCAAGATGTCACCTGTTCAAAATGAATGCGCGGATCCACCCAGCGGTAACAGAGGTCACCCAGTAATCGGAGCAACATGCCCATCAGCGTAAACAAAAATAAGGTGCCAAATATGACAGGGTAGTCGCGGTTGATGACGGACTCATAACTGAGTAGCCCGAGGCCATCCAGATTGAACAAGATCTCAATGAGGAAAGCGCCTGTAAACAAAATGCCAAACAGGGTGGCGGGTAGGCCCGCGATAAGAATGAGCATGGCATTGCGAAAGACATGGCCAAAAAGCACGCGTTGTTCACTGGCGCCCTTGGCTCGTGCCGTTAGCACATACTGCTTCTGTAGTTCTTCCAGAAAGCTGTTGCGGGTAAACAATGTCAATGTCGCCAAGCCACCTAACGTCAGGCAGATCGTAGGCAATACCATGTGGTGGGCATAGTCGAGCACTTGCTGCCAAGGCGACAGGGAAGCGAAATTTTCGGAGACCAGCCCTTGCATGGGGAACCATTGCCAATAGCTCCCGCCGGCAAAAAGAATGATCAGTAGCAAGGCCAGCAGGAAGCCAGGAATGGCATAAGCCACAATGATCATGCCGCTGGTCCACACATCAAAACGGCTGCCGGGGTAGCGCGCTTTTCGAATGCCAAGAGGCACCGCAATAAGATAAATAAGCAAAGTGCTCCAGAGCCCGAGCGATAGTGATACGGGCAACTTCTCTTTAATCAGATCCATTACTGATGTGTCGCGATAGAAGCTATTTCCCAAATCAAAGCGGGCGAAATCATTCAGCATTTTCCAGAAACGCTGAGCCGGAGGCTGATCAAAACCGTATTGCTTTTCAATGGCTGCAATGAGCTCAGGGTCCAAACCCTGGCTGCCCCGATAGCCGTGGCCAGAGGTGCTACTCGAAACGGCAATATCGCCTTGGCTAGACATCACTGAGCTGCCGCCGATACCCTGCAAATGTGCCAACGTACGATCGACTGGCCCACCAGGCGCGGCCTGAATGATGAGAAAGTTAATCAGCAAAATGCCAAAGAGTGTCGGCACCATTAACGCAAGGCGTTGTAGGGTATAGGTCAGCATTACTTAGCCTCCGCAGCGGGGCGGCTAAACCACCAGGTATCTAAGCCATCACCAAAGCGGGGCGGGCGCTCGGGTCGCCCAAAACGATTCCACGCTGCAATGCGAATGACGGGGGTGTGATAGTGAGGAACCACGAGATGTTGTGCCCGCAGCACTCGGTCTAGCGCGCGTACGGCGGTGACCAATTCGCCGCGATCTTGAGCTTGAGTCACCTGCCCAACCAGCGCGTCCACGGCGGCCGATTTCAGACCCGTCAGGTTGCGGCTACCCGGTGTGGCGGCGGCTGCGCTACTCCAAAAGCTCCACAGCTCATTACCGGGCGAGCTGGATGCTGGGAAGCCTCCGACTGTCAGATCAAAATCAAACTGACGCAGTCGCTCAACGTATTGCGCCGCATCGAGAATACGAATATCTAGGGTGATGCCCAAGCGCGCTAAATTCCGTTTAAACGGCTGGGTGATACGTTCAAACTCAGGCTGCACAAGCAACATTTCAAGGCGTAAAGGTACGCCTTTGGCGTTGATCAATTGACCCTGCTGTACGCGCCAGCCCGCTTGCTTGAGCAGTTGCTGTGCCGCGATGAGGTTGTCGCGATTGTATCCATCACCCTGGCTGCGAGGCGGCATGACGGCCGGCCCGAATACCTGTGGTGGGAGTTGGCGTCTAAACGGCGTTAGCAGTCGCCTTTCCGCTTGGCTAGGCAGGCCAGTAGCCGCCAAAGCGGAGTTGTCAAAATAGCTACTGGTGCGCTTATAGGCTTGATAAAACAGGGCGCGATTTGACCACTCAAAATCGAACGCTAGGCTCATCGCCTCCCGGACGCGAATGTCATTGAGGGGTGAGCGTCGGGTATTAAAGAGAAACCCCTGCATACCGCTGGGGTTTTCATGGCGTTGCTCTAACTTGATGACCTGCCCGTTTTGAACAGCAGGAAAGTTGTATTCGGTCGCCCAGGTTTTGGCTTTGTTTTCTAAGCGAATATCGTATTGGTCGGCTTTGAAGCCTTCAAAGGCCACACTGCCATCGCGATAGTAGCGATAGCTGATGCGTGTAAAGTTGTGAAGGCCGCGGTTAATGGGGAGTTTCCAGCCCCAGTAGTTTGGATTTCGAGCATAGGTTACGCCACGACCCGGATCAACCTTGGCCACCGTGTAAGGGCCACTGCCAATAGGGGTATCTAGGCTGGACTTTTCAAATGCGCGGTTTTGCCAGTAATGCTTAGGCAAAATGCTCATTTCGCCCACGATCAGTGGCAGCTCTCGATTCGTTTTGCTGCGAAACTCGAAATGTACCCTCAGCGGGGTCAGGGCTTGAACGCGTTTCACATCAGCAAAGTAGGCTTTGTATGCTGGCGCACCTTGGCTTTGAATCAGCCTGAATGTCTCCACAACGTCCGCAGCACGGACCGGTTTGCCATCGCTAAATCGGGCCTCGGGCCGCAGCTGATAAATTACCCATGAGGCGTCATTAGGGTCACGTTCAATTCGCTCGGCCAACAGCCCATAGCGCGTAAAGGGCTCGTCTGGCGAGGCCACCGTTAGGCTGTCATAAATCCGGTTAATACCTTCTGCGGCAATGCCCTTGCTTATGAATGGATTCAAGCTGTCAAACGTGCCGGTGGAATCTAGGCGTAAATGACCACCGATGGGCGCAGAGGGGTTCGCAAAAGGGAAGTGCGTAAAGCCTGCAGTGAGTGCTGGTTTGCCATGCAGTGCCAAGGCATGGCTGATTTCGATGCGAGCTTGACTGAACCCTGCGGCGGAAAGTGTGCAACTCAAAACCAGGCCGAAACCTAAGACCCGCCACAGACTCACGTGAAACTCCCTGCGTTATAGTGCCTTGGAGTTTAAAACACTGGGAAGCACACGCAAGATCAATTCCTGACCAACCGTTAAATTTTGGATGCTGCCGTTCCAAGCGCGTAACTCGGCCAGAGTGACTTGGTACTGACGGGCGAGCGAGGACAGGGTGTCGCCTTTTACCACGCGACGACGAAGTTCAATACGCGCATCAGATGCGTCGTCATTGACTTGAATAACATCCGAGGTCATGGCGTTAATGCGGCGCGCCGTGGGTAGGTTGAGCTCGCGTCCGATGCTCAAGGTGTCGTCACGTTGAGCAAAATTTGCGGCCATGACGGCAGTTGTTGAAAGCCCAAACGCGCGAGCAACGGATGTCCACGTGTCGCCAGCTTGAACGATATAGCGAGTGGGCTCGCTGCTGAAGCTGACGGCTTGAACGACAGGCGCATCATTGCTGAGCTTAGAGGAAGGAGCAGTGAAGTTATCGAGGGGCTTAGCCTCATTCTTAGCCATTAAAACACGTGGCCCACCGGCTGACTGCATAAGCTGGTTTTCAAGTGCGACGTCTAAGGTTGCTGGTAGATGCCAATGATAAGGGCCTTCGGGCGGGTTTCTGTCACGGCGATACGCGGGGTTTAGCTCACGAATAAAGGCGTGCGATAGGCCTGTAATTTCCGCCACCTCGTTGAGGGTCAAGGGGCTGGTGGTGTTAATGGTTCGGTAATAGGGCCGATTGGGAATGCTCGCCATTCGCACGTTGAAGTTTTCGGGCGATTTAAACAGAGCAGCTACCGCTAGGAAGCGGGGCACATAGGCCATGGTTTCAGCAGGGAGCTTTAGGGACCAATAATCCGTCGGCAGACCAAGGGCAATATTACGCTTGATGGCTCGAGATACGGTTCCTGGGCCTGCGTTGTAAGCGGCAAGTGCCAACTCCCAACTATTAAAAATGGAGTTTAGTTTTGCCAGGTAGTCATAAGCGGCTCTTGTGGACGCTAAAGGATCACGACGACCATCGAAATACCACGTCTGATCGAGACCATACAGGCGACCCGTATCTGGAATGAACTGCCACAAACCTGCTGCTTGCGAGCGAGAGGTCGCCATAGGGTCATAGGCACTTTCAATAACAGGGAGTAAGGCTAATTCAGCGGGTAGTTGACGGCGCTCGGCTTCCGTTACGGCCAGATACATGTGGCGTTGAGCGCGTTCAAGAATGCGATCCACATAAGCCTGCTTGCCCATCAGAGTCTGTTTTTGGCGCTGCAAGCGGTCTTCGGAAAGATCGGTGTCAAGGACGAAGCCTTTGCGGAGTCGATGAATCAAATCAAAAGTGTTGCTGTCGTTCTGGCTTGGTGTCGCACTGCGACTGTTTTCAATCGGCTCTGCCAGGTTGACGATGATGACTTGGCCGTTGCTGAGAGTAACGGTTTCAGCATTGCTGTCGGCATAAGCGCCGGTAGTGCCGGTCAAAACACATAAATACACCAGACGAAGGGAATGGGCTTTAAGGGCTAAAACGACCTGCTGGGCGAAGTGTTTTGATTTAGTACTAAGCGGCATAAAAGGACTCATAGATAGTGATTCGTGGCATGAAAAAAGAAAAAACCACGAACAAAAAATTACAATGACCGGATAGTAGACAGCGCAACGCTATGCTTGCAAGCAAGTAAATGTATCTAAAATTATCGCGAATCAATAAGTTGCTTGGCTTAATACAGGCAAATCCAGAGATTAGCTCTGGTCTTTCCACCGCCTCATTTGAGCCAGTGTGATGACTTCCGACTGAAAGGATTGCTTGGCAAAGTGCGATACCTGTTCCCTTAGCTCCGGGCTATGCAGTCTTAAAAAGGGATTGATGAGCCGTTCTCGCGCTAGCGTGGTGGGTAAGCTAGGCCGCTTCTGTTCCCGCCATGCCAACACTTCGTGGTAGGCGAGCGCGACGTATTCGTTGCTGGGCTCTACGTGTTTAGCAAAGGCCAAATTTTTCTGAGTGTATTCATGCGCAGGGAATATTTTCGTGTGGGCGGGGAGGTCATTGATGCGTTTTAGGGTATGAAAGAGCTGTAATGGTGTGCCTTCAAACAAACGACCACAACCGCCACTAAACAAGCTGTCGCCACAAAAAAGCCAGGCTGGCTCTGGCAAAAAATAGGCAATATGACCCAAGGTATGCGCGGAAACATCGACCACGCTGACTGAGCCTAGCCCAGGAATACGGAGCAAATCCCCGGGTTTAGCAGCCTGTGTGCGCCAGCGCTGGCATTCGTCTGGGCCCCACACCGCTAGCGTTTGCTGTTGAGTTTGTGCAAATGCTTCCAGCGCCTGAACGCCGCCCACATGATCGGCATGGTGGTGCGTCAGTAAAATGCCTGCGATGCGCTGTTGATTAGCCGCTAGCCACGAAATCACTGGTTTGGCGTCACCAGGGTCAACAACCCAGCAGCCTTTATCAGTCTTTATCAACCAGATGTAATTGTCGTTAAATGACGAAATTGGGATGGGGCTATGCATGAGCGCGTGACAGCTAGCGAAGGAGTCTCAATAATAGCCTGAACTTGTGTGAACATACCGTCATGACAGCTCTTCAATTACTGCCCAGTGTGATGTCGCGTACGGCGTGGACTTCAGCCCAAGCCCTCCGTGCACGGGCGAGAATGTCTCTGGTTTGGCAGCGGTATCTTCAAGAGTGTCACGGCTTATGGGCCGTTGAGCTGAGTAGTGAGTCGCTTAGCCGCGAAAACCTGCGAATTCCTCATGTATATCGGTTCAGTGAATCCTTTTTGGCTCAGGCCTCAGCATGGCCAATTCAGCCCCTCAGTCTGGACCTGGTGATTTGGCGAGTGGCTGCCAATGACATTGCTGAGCTACCGGCCGTGTTAGCTCAGATGGGTGCCTCGCTGGGCCCATCCGCCAGAATACTTATCTGGATAGAGTCGCCCCTGCTGAATAGCTGGTGTCAAATCGGCATGCCGCTGTGTTTGGGACACGATTGGGTGTTATGCCAAAGTACTTGGGGAGATGCGCGGCCCGTTAGCCTGTTTCCCGAGCTGGTCGCAAATAAATGGTCTGCAGCCTGGCAGCAATGGCTGCCGTTTGGGGCTGAGTGGAGTGTGCAGTTGTGGCAACGTGAAACGATTTGCCCCAACACACCTCGCTTAAAACGCCGTGCAAAAAAATCGGCATCGACCACCTTAGGGTGGCAACCACAATCCACCATTGATCATTCAGCGAAGTAGGAAGTTACATGTCGAGTACTGTGGTGATTCACACGGATGGTGCCTGTCGCGGCAATCCAGGCCCCGGCGGTTGGGGCGCGTTATTAGTCTCCGGCGCACATCGAAAAGAGCTCTCCGGCTTTGAGGTAATGACCACAAATAATCGCATGGAGCTGACCGCTGCGCTGGAAGCCCTGCGCGCCTTAAAAACGCCCTGTCAGGTAATTTTGTGGACAGATTCTGAGTATCTTCGTAAAGGCATGAGTGAGTGGCTGCCAGGCTGGAAGGCCAGAGGGTGGCGCACGGCAGCTAAGGCGCCGGTGAAAAATGCGGATATTTGGCAGGCGCTCGACGCCGAATCTCAGCGTCACCACATTGATTGGCGCTGGGTGAAAGGCCATGCGGGTGATCCGGGCAACGAGGCCGCAGATCAGTTAGCTAATGAGGCCATAGACCGAGGCTTGAAGGCAGCATGAGACAGATTATTCTCGATACTGAAACCACCGGCTTAGATCCCGCGCTTGGGCATCGCATCATCGAAGTGGGCTGCTTGGAGATGATTAACCGTCGTCTCACCAAGCGCAGCTTCCACCACTATTTACAGCCAGATCGGGACGTAGATGCCGGGGCTATGGCGGTGCATGGCATTACCAATGAGTTTTTGCGCGACAAGCCTCGCTTTGCCGATATCGCAGAGGCGTTTCTAAAATTCGTTGATGGTGCCGAATTAGTCATCCACAACGCCAGCTTCGATGTCGGCTTTCTGAATGCCGAGCTAGCGCGACTGAACATGCCGCGCATTCAAGAAAAATGCACGGTGCTAGATACGTTGCCGATGGCCCGGGCTAAGCATCCGGGCCAGAAGAACAATCTTGATGCCTTGGCTCGCCGTTATTTCGCGGATCAACGCGACCGAACCTATCATGGCGCCTTGTTGGACGCTGAGATTCTGGCCGAAGTCTATTTAGCCATGACCGGCGGCCAAGTTGGTCTGTCGTTGGGGCATGAAGAAGATTCGAATGAGTCTGGGGAAAGTGGCGGTGAGACCGTTCGGCGATTATCGCCCCAGCGTCCTCGCTTGCCTGTGATTAAAGCCAGCGCGGAAGAAATGGACGCCCATCTGCAGCGTGTGGCGGTTCTCGATAAAGCGATCAATGCCAACAGTTTATTTCGGCAGCTTGAACTAACCCAGACTGAGGCCGATGCGTGAGTACAGAATTTATACCAGGCCATCACTTTACCGGCCACATTCCCTATGAGGCTTCTGTCATTGCTTTCAGAGGCAACGAACTGCTGATCGACGTGAAGACGTTCACATGGCCACAGTACATCCACGTGATTTCCGCCACCTCCATAGATGCAGAGTGGCACTACCTTGGCGAGGTCAATTCACAGCCTTGCTTTACGGTTCAGCTCGATAGCAGCCTCAGTGCAGTGTTGCCCGAAGACTATGATTTAGTGCCGCTTCGTCAGTTAGTGATTGCACCAGACGCGCATATCTTTCAGTTGGCCGGTCGCGCAGCGCAAATTCTGGAATGGTCTAAAACACATCGTTTCTGCGGCCAATGCGGCTCTGGCATGCAACGGCATGAATTAAATGAGCGTGCACGGGTTTGTCCGAGCTGCGGCCACAGTTGTTATCCGCGAATTAATCCCTGTGTCATCGTCGTTATTGTGAAGGGCGATGAGCTGCTCTTAGCGCGCGCACATCGCTTCACCAATGGCATGTTTAGCGCGCTCGCTGGCTTTATGGAAGCGGGCGAGTCAGCCGAAGAAACTCTGGTCCGTGAGGTGCGCGAAGAGGTGGGCGTTGAGGTCACGAATATTCGCTATGTGACCAGTCAGCCTTGGCCATTTCCTAGCAATCTCATGCTCGGCTTTATTGCCGACTACGCGGGCGGCGAGATCACACTGCAGGATGATGAAATTGCCGAGGCCAGCTTTTATCGTTTTGATCAATTACCCTTTGTCCCCCCTACAGGCAGCATTGCGCGCTTGCTCATCGATCAAGTGGTTCGTGAGCGTCAGGCATTTCATCAGCAACTTATCAGTGAGTAATTTTTAATGGAGTGGTTGTCCGCGTACGGATTATTTTTGGCAAAAGGCGTGACCGGTGTGATTCTGCTGGCGATTTTGCTGCGGTTGATTTCACGTTCAAAGCAAGAAGGTGAGGGCCTGCAAACCGGCTACCTTGATGTTGAGGCGCTGAATGATCGTTACCAAGCAGAAGCCGATGGTTTGCGTACATTGGTATGGGATGATGCCGCTTGGAAGGTCGAGCGCAAGCAGCGCAAAGCGAAAGCGAAAGCGGAAAAAGCGGCATTAAAAGCCGCTGCTGCCCAGACTGTGGATGCCACCCAACTTCGTGCACGAGTGTTTGTGCTGCAATTTTCCGGCGATATGGCGGCCTCAGCCGTCGCGCATTTGCGTCAGGAAGTGTCGGCTCTGCTCGCTGTGGCAGTCGCTGGTCGCGATGAAGTGGTGCTGTTGTTGGAAAGCCCGGGTGGGGTCGTTCACGGCTACGGTTTAGCGGCTTCTCAGTTAGCGCGCATCCGTGATGCGGGAGTGTCGTTGACTATTTGTGTCGATAAAGTGGCGGCCAGTGGCGGCTACATGATGGCTTGTCTGGCTAATCGCTTGCTGGCCGCGCCGTTTGCCATCGTGGGCTCGATTGGGGTGGTGGCGCAAATCCCTAACTTTCATCGCCTGCTCAAGAAAAACGATATTGACGTTGAGTTGATGACCGCCGGTGAATACAAACGCACGTTGACCTTGCTGGGTGAAAATACCGACGCTGGGCGTGAAAAATTTCAGCATGATATTGATGAAACGCATCAGTTGTTTAAGCAATTTGTACAGCAATGGCGACCCCAAGTGGATATTGAGGTGGTGGCCACAGGGGAGCATTGGTTTGCCACGCAAGCCATCGCCTTGAACTTAGTCGATGCACTGCAAACCAGTGATGACTACTTGCGCCAACGGGCGAATTCGGCGGACCTATTTGCCTTGCATTGGCGTCAGCGTAAGACCTTGGCGCAGAAAGTGGGATTGGCTGCTGAGGAAAGCGCGGATCGCGTGTTAACGCGTTGGTGGCAACGCGCCACGCAAGCGCGCTGGCATTAAGGGGTAGGGGTGTTCAAGCCGACCTAACGTGTTGGCTCGAAATAGTCCTGCAGTAAGATCCAAATCACCCCGACAATAATGCCGGCTAGAAAAATGCCTGAGAGTACGAAAATTTCGGCGCTCTCAGCGTTTTCATCTAAATCCACTTGCTTTAAGCCAGCGACGTTAAACCCTGAGCGCAGGAAGCGACTGATGGCCTGACGCCAACGTGGCTTCTCTTTCGGACCGCCTGGCGGTAGCGGATGGCTATAACCCTTTTGCACGCGAAACTCCGTCTGATGACCCGCTCTTACTGGCGGCCGGTCACGACAGAGTCGCGCCGGGTGGTTAATTTCTGTCCGGATCATACCCCAAATTTGGCGATAGCCAACGTTCAGCGGTCGCCATGTCCCAACCCTTGCGAGCCGCGTAGTTTTCAACCTGATCACGGTCGATTTTGCCCACGTTAAAGTAGGTGGCTTGTGGGTGGGCAAAATACCAACCAGAGACAGCCGAGGCGGGCAGCATGGCGAAATGCTCGGTAAGCTGCATGCCGGCATTTTTCGGTGCATCTAGCCAGCGGAACAGCTCAGCTTTTTCACTATGCTCTGGGCAAGCGGGGTAACCCGGCGCGGGGCGAATACCCACATATTTTTCGGCGATGAGATCGGCGTTATCTAGGGTCTCATCCGGTGCATAACCCCAGAACTCCTTACGGACACGACGGTGCAAGCACTCCGCCAGCGCTTCTGCAAAGCGATCGGCCAAGGCTTTCACCAGAATACCGTTATACATATCGCCGGCGCGTTCATACTGCTCAGCTAGCTCATCGGCGCCGTGAACTGACACCGCAAACCCGCCCACATAATCGGCAATGCCACTGTCGAGTGGTGCGACGAAGTCAGCTAAGGAGTAGTTGGGCTTGCCACTGACTTTTTCGCTCTGCTGACGCAAGCAATGGATCTGTCCGAGCACATCCGTTCGGTCGGCATCCTGCCACAGTTGAATGTCGTCACTGCCGATGCGGTTGGCAGGCCATAGCCCAATGACGCCGCGAGCTCGTAGTGTTTTATTGGCGATGAGCTCCTGCAACATGCTCTGCGCATCGGCAAAGAGGCTGCGTGCTGCTTCGCCCACGACCTCATCTTGCAAGATTTTGGGGTACTTGCCGTGCAGGTCCCAGGAAATAAAGAAAGGCGTCCAGTCAAAGTACGACACCAGTTCCTCAAGCGGGTAGTGATCAAATACCGTGATGCCGGGTGTGTTGGGAGTAACGGGTTTCGCATTCGTCCAATCGGTGGCTAAGCCTTGGCCAACTGCTTGAGCATAAGGTACGCGCTCGCCACGGGGCTGACGGTTGTTGATTCGTTCGCGTACTTCCGCGTACTCCGTTCGGCGCTCAGCAATGAAAGCTGGCTTCATGTCTTTGCTGAGTAGCGTGGTGACAACACCTACGGCGCGTGAAGCGTCTGCGACATAAATCACGGCATCGTTTTTGTATTGCGGATCAATCTTTACGGCGGTGTGCGCTTTTGATGTCGTTGCGCCGCCAATCATGAGCGGAATCGCAAAGCCTTGGCGCTGCATTTCGCGCGCCACATGCACCATCTCGTCCAGTGACGGCGTGATGAGGCCGGATAAACCAATAATGTCGACCTTCTCGTCGCGGGCGACTTGTAGAATTTTCTCGCAAGACACCATGACCCCGAGATCAACAATGTCGTAGCCGTTGCAACCGAGCACAACTCCTACAATGTTCTTACCGATGTCATGCACGTCGCCTTTGACCGTGGCCATCAGCACTTTGCCTTTTGCCTCTTCGACACCGTTTTTTTCCTCTTCAATAAAGGGGATCAGGTGAGCAACAGCCTGCTTCATGACGCGGGCTGATTTCACCACCTGCGGCAGGAACATCTTGCCGGCACCGAAGAGGTCGCCGACTACATTCATGCCATCCATGAGTGGACCTTCAATGACATGAATCGGGCGCGCTACGGAAAGGCGAGCCTCTTCCGTATCTTCCACAATAAAGGTGGTAATGCCTTTCACCAGCGCGTGCTCGAGGCGCTTGCCTACTGGCAGGCTGCGCCATGCGGCATCTTCCACCACGGCCTTGCTGCCATCACCGCGGAATTGTTCGGCGATTTCCAGCAGACGCTCGGTGCCATCATCGCGTAAGTTGCGCACCACATCTTCAACGCGCGCTTTCAACTCAGCCGGAATGTCTTCATAAATAGCGAGCTGGCCGGCGTTGACGATGCCCATGGTGAGGCCGTTGCGGATCGCGTAGTACAGGAAGACCGAGTGGATGGCCTCGCGCACCGGTTCGTTGCCCCGGAACGAGAACGACACGTTGGAAATACCGCCGGAGATTTTCGCGTACGGGAGTTCGCGCTTGATGAACGCGCAGGAATTGATGAAGTCGACAGCGTAGTTGTTGTGCTCTTCAATGCCAGTGGCGACCGCGAACACGTTGGGGTCAAAGATGATGTCTTCGGGTGGGAAGCCGACTTCATTGACCAGAATGTCGTAGGAGCGCTTACAAATCTCGTTCTTGCGCGCCTCGGTGTCGGCCTGGCCCTGCTCATCGAAGGCCATGACGATGACTGCCGCACCGTAGCGCATGCACAGTTTGGCGCGGGCGACGAACTCGGGAATGCCTTCCTTCATCGAGATCGAGTTCACCACCGACTTGCCCTGGATGCACTTCAGGCCGGCTTCAATGATTTCCCACTTCGACGAATCGACCATGATCGGCACGCGGCAGATGTCGGGCTCGGTGGCGACCATGTTGAGGAAGGTGACCATGGCGCGCTCGGAGTCGAGCATGCCTTCGTCCATGTTGATGTCGATGATCTGTGCGCCGGCCTCGACCTGCTCGCGGGCAATCGCCAGCGCTTCCTGATAGTTCTCTTCGCGGATCAGACGGGCGAACTTCTTCGAGCCGGTGACATTGGTGCGCTCGCCGACGTTAACGAACAGGCTGCTCTCGTCAATCGTGAACGGTTCCAGCCCGGAGAGTTTGCAGGCCGGTGTGAAGCTCGGCACTTTGCGGCGGGGATACTTAGCAACGGCTTTGGCGATGGCTTTGATATGCTCTGGCGTGGTACCGCAGCAACCCCCCACGATATTGAGAAAGCCGCTTGCTGCAAACTCTTCAATGATGGCGGCGGTTTCTTCGGCGGTCTCGTCGTATTCGCCAAAAGCATTTGGCAGGCCCGCATTGGGGTGGGCACTGACAAAAGTATCTGCCTTGTTGGCCAGCTCCTGCACGTACGGGCGTAACTCCTTACCGCCTAGCGCGCAGTTGAAACCAATCGAGATCGGTTTGGCATGTCGCACTGAGTTCCAGAAGGCTTCGGCAGTTTGACCCGACAAGGTTCGGCCAGACGCATCGGTAATGGTGCCGGAGATCATGATGGGCAGGGTGAATCCAATCTCTTCAAACACATCCTGCACAGCAAAAATGGCGGCTTTGGCGTTGAGCGTATCAAAGACGGTTTCAATCAAAATGATGTCTGCGCCGCCATCGATGAGCGCATAGGTGGCCTCGCGATAGTTCACCACCAGCTCATCAAAGCTGACGTTGCGGAAGGCAGGGTTATTCACATCCGGCGAGATCGAGCAAGTGCGCGAGGTTGGGCCAAGAACGCCAGCAACAAAGCGCGGCTTATGCGGCTCGCGTGCTGTCCACTCATCTGCGACGCGACGGGCGAGGGCAGCAGCCTCGCGATTCAGTTCGGTGACCAGCGACTCCATGCCATAGTCAGCCATGGACACTTGCGTGCCATTAAAGGAGTTGGTTTCCAGAATATCGGCGCCGGCGGCGCAATACGCATCATGAATGCCGGCAATAATGCTGGGGTTACTCAGCACCAAAAGATCGTTGTTACCCTTCACGTCACGTGGCCAATCGGCAAAGCGCTCACCGCGATAGTCCGCTTCTTCCAGCTTATGGCGCTGAATCATGGTGCCCATGGCGCCATCGATAATTAGAATGCGTTCTTGCAGGGCCTGCTGAAGTTGCTGGACTCGGACTTCACGTGCGGCGGTGTTGGCTAACAATGACTTGGACATTAGAGGTGGCATCTATCCAAAAAAATGGATGGATAGTGTAGCAGAGCTGTTAGCATGAGTCCTGTCTTGCAGATGCGACAGGCCTGCTATAATCAGCCATCGTTTGAATTCCGCCTAAGGGGCTCTTAATGAGTGATGCAGTAAACAACGCAGAGACCAGTGAACTGACCAGCAACATGGTCATCACAGAGTCCGCTCAAGCATATTTGCGCGAATTGTTGGCTAAGCAAAATAGCGCTGGCATTGGCGTACGTATCTTTGTGGAGAATCCGGGAACGCCTCGCGCTGAGTGTTGTATGGCGTATTGCACGCTCGGCGAAGAAAAGTCGGAAGATGTGCGTATCGATTACGAAGGCTTTCCTGCCTATGTGGATGCGCGCTCGGTGACCTATTTGGTCGATGCTGTTATTGATTACAACAAAGACCGCATGGGTGGCCAGCTCACCTTTAAAGCGCCACGCTCCAAGGTGCCGAATATTTCTTCCGATAGCCCCATCGAAGAACGTATCAACCACGTTTTATTTGCGGAAGTGAACCCAGGCTTGGCCGCCCACAATGGCAGTGTCAGCTTGCTGGAGTGCTACAACGACCCGGATCATGGTTGGACGGCCGTGCTGAAATTTGGTGGCGGTTGCCAAGGCTGCTCCGCCGTGGATATGACACTGAAGCAAGGTGTTGAGACCACACTCAAGGCGCAAATCCCTGAATTGGCCCGCGTCACTGACAGTACGGACCACAGTAAAAAAGACAACGCCTACTTCAAATAATGGCGTGAATAAAAAGCCCGGTTAACGTATCGCTAACCGGGCTTTTTGATGCCTCACGAAACAGTGAGCGATCAGTTAGGCTGGCCGTAGAACTTCACGGTGCCACTGCCTGCCGTCACAGTGATGCGCCAGCGATAGGTTGCACTGGTTTGATTGGTGGTTTTCAGCGTGCCTGTGCTGCTGCTCGCCACATTGCTCCAGCTGCTTGAGAAAAGGCTGCGTGTTAAGCGCTGAAGGGTAATTGTCGCTGTCATCCCCGCTGGCAATTGCAGGTAACCATTCAAATTACCGCTGGCACTAAAGCCATTGCTATTCGGTGCCAATGTTGCGCTACCGTTACTGGCGCTAAAAGTGTACAGCGTGCAGTTTTTGCCAGTCCCAGAGCTGGTACAAGGCTCGGTTGGCGTGGTGGTTGGATCGGTTGGAACGGTGCTGACTGGGCCGCCTAGGGAGGTGACATTGAGCAGCTTGTTCACGGAGCCTGTGCCAGCACTGGTGATTTTGTTCACCGTCGCTTGAGTCACCAAGGCATTAGAGACTTGCGCAGGCGTTGCCGTTGGATTGGCAGACAAGAAGAGTGCGGCTGCACCGGCTACATGAGGTGAAGCCATTGAGGTCCCGCTTAACGTTGCGGTGCCGTTATCGCTGTTATGACCCGCTGAGACAGTGGCATCGCCTGGCGCAAACAAATCAAGGCAAGTGCCGAAATTGGAATAGCTTGCACGGCTGTCTGTTCTCGTACTGGCCCCTACCGTGACCGCTTCTGGTACGCGATTGGGCGAGCCATTACAGGCATTCGTGTTGTCGTTACCTGCGGCAACCACAAATGTTACACCTGCAGCCGTGGCGCGCTTCACGGCGTCATCGAGTGCGCTAGAGGCCCCGCCGCCTAAAGACATGTTGGCAACAGCGGGGAGTTGCTTGTTCGCAACGACCCAATCCACACCGGCAATGACGCCTGAGTTGGAGCCGGAGCCATCACAGCCGAGCACGCGAACGGCATGCACGGTGGCTTTTTTAGCCACACCGTACTGAGTGCCTACTGCTGTGCCCGCAACATGGGTGCCGTGACCTTGGCAGTCGTTGGTATTGTTAGGGTCAGTTGACGAATTTAGTACGCTGGTACTGTTCGGTGCAAAGTTGCGACCGGTGCCAATACGTCCAATAAAATCGCTGTGCGTCGCGCGAAGCCCAGTATCTAAAATATAAACGTGTACGCCTTGGCCTGCGCTATCAGCATAGTTGTAGGTGTTATTGAGCGGCAGCGAGGCTTGGTCAATACGGTCCAAACCATAGGGGGGATTGGCTTGAGTGGCTGCAATCCCTACCCATTGATCCGGTTCAATGGCCTGAACAATCGGTAAAGCACCAAGTAACTTAGCTTGCAATGGTGTCATGCTGACCGAAAAGCCATTCAGTGCATGTTCATAGATATGCTGAATTTTACCGACACCCAGGGTGCCGAGCAGGCTCTGGGCGACTTGGTCAACGCGGACAAGCCCCAGTTGTTGTTTAGCAAGATCCATATTCAGACGAACGATATATTGGTTCGGAATAGGCCCGGCCTTAGTTGTTGGGGTCGATGCGGTGGCGTGAATTGAAGCAAAGAGTGAGAATAAACAGAGTGCTGGTTTAAGCATTTTGGCTCTCGGAGTTATTGAATTATGAGCCGTCCTGGCGAGCTGCAACATAACATTTCAAAATGACAATAAAAAGAAAACACAACATTTTTCGGATTCGAATGAATCCGACG
Source organism: Perlucidibaca sp. (assembly GCF_057084925.1). Taxonomy (NCBI): domain Bacteria; kingdom Pseudomonadati; phylum Pseudomonadota; class Gammaproteobacteria; order Pseudomonadales; family Perlucidibacaceae; genus Perlucidibaca; species Perlucidibaca sp. Next base: position 25,798 of record NZ_JBXMRC010000002.1, read on the forward strand.
AATTGCTTGTAAAGGTCGATAAATTTGTTGACGCTTTTATGAAAATAAACCCGCCGAAGCGGGTCTATTTTTTGCGTTGAGTTTTAAGCAGAAGCCTTATGGCAGCAGGTGCTTAACGCCTTCACGCTCTTCCAGCAATTCGTTCAGCGTGAAGTCCATACGCTCACGCGAGAATGCATCCACTTCCAAGCCTTCAATACGGGTGTATTCGCCGTTGGCACAGGTAACGGGAACACCGTACATGACTTCTTCTGGAATGCCGTAGGAGCCATCGGATGGCACGCCCATGGTGACCCACTTGCCGTTGGTGCCCAGAGCCCAGTCGCGCATGTGATCGATGGCAGCGTTAGCAGCGGAAGCAGCCGACGACAAACCACGCGCTTCAATAATAGCTGCGCCGCGCTTGCCGACCGTCGGCAGAAACACGTTCTTGTTCCATTCTTCGTCGTTGATCATAGCTTTTACGCCTTCGCCGCCAATAGTGGCAAAACGATAGTCGGCGTACATGGTTGGCGAGTGGTTGCCCCACACGACCATCTTCTCGATGTCGGCCACGGCTTTGCCTGTCTTGCCGGCGATCTGCGAGAGGGCGCGGTTGTGATCGAGACGCAACATGGCAGTGAAGTTCTTCGCGGGCAGATCAGGAGCCGACTTCATGGCGATGTAAGCGTTGGTGTTAGCGGGGTTGCCAACCACCAGCACTTTCACGTTGCGCGAAGCGACATCGTTCAGCGCCTTGCCTTGCACGGTGAAGATTTCAGCGTTAGCCGACAGCAGGTCCTTGCGTTCCATGCCGGGGCCACGGGGACGAGCACCGACGAGCAGGGCGTAGTCAACATCCTTGAAGGCAACGCGTGGATCATCGGTACCGACCATGCCGGCCAACAGCGGGAATGCGCAATCTTCGAGTTCCATCATGACGCCTTTGAGAGCAGCCTGAGCTTTCTCAAATGGCACTTCCAGCATCTGCAAAATTACCGGCTGGTCTTTGCCCAGCATTTCGCCAGAAGCGATGCGGAACAACAGGCTGTAACCAATTTGGCCGGCGGCGCCGGTGACTGCCACGCGAACGGGCTGCTTCATGATAAAACTCCTGGTAGGGCGTTTGTTTATACCGCTGTTGGCCCCCGGGTCGGGGATGGCGCAGCGGCAAAAGATCCGGTGGCGATTCTACACGACGCGTTTATGAAGATGCGACCGAAAATGCTGCCGTTCAGCGACTGCTTCTAGCGGATATTTGCTAGAATGCCTCCTTCTGATCTCACGTTCTGGCCCGTCTTCATGCTGATTCGTAAGCTGTTTCGCTTCGAGAATGCCCACATTGTGCGCAATTGCAGCAGCGATCGCTGTCGTCGATCCATTCACGGTCACAGCTATCAAGTCGAAATTCTGCTTGAAGCCAATGCCCTGGATCATGGCCAAATGGTCTATGACTTTGGCTTAATGAAAGGCGATATTCGTACGCTGATCGACAGCTTTGACCATGCCGTGGCGTTTTGGGATCAAGACGACGCGGAATATCTCGATGCCTGCCGTAAATTCAGCGCTCGTTGGATTTCATTGCCTGTATCGCCTTCGGCAGAACAATTCTCACGCGTCATGTTTGTGCTTGTAGACCGTGTTTTAGCGCTGACCGATATGGCCAATGGTGAGCAAGACGTTCGTCTGAACTCGGTTATCGTGCATGAAACCGCCACCGGCTATGCCCAATGCTTCCGTGCCGACATTGAAAACCCGCGCATGGGTGACATTGCCCTTGATCGCATCGTGTTCTCCGAGCAAGTTCAAGCGGAATGGCCTGATACGTCCTTATGGCAGCGACTGCTGAGTGGCCAGCGTCAGCGTAACCCCGCCGTCACCCTGCAAGTGAAGTAGCCGCACCCAATAGACATTCGCGTCATCGCATTGTCATCTTCCTCTGTTCTCCTTCGTTCATACCGAAGAGAAAGTAAAGAGAGCATGACAATGGATATGGAACGAGAAGAGTTTTTGGACGTGTGGTTTGCTGAGGATATAGATGCCAGCGATGAGTTGGGCGCAAGCTCCGATGATGCGACCGAACTGTAATACCCTTTCCGTGACGCCTAGCAAACGCTAGACTCGCGCCATCTCAAGAGATGGTTCGCTCATGGAATGGTTCCGCAATATTGGCCTAATGGGCCGACCCGGTAATACCGCCGTCGCCGATACCCTGCTAGACGTTCAGCGCTACCTTGAAGGTCAGGGGCGGCGTGTCTTGTTTGATGAAGATACCGCGGCGCTGTTGCCCTCCCGCAACGACATACAAATGTGCTCTCGGCAATCGCTGGGTGAAGCCTGTGACCTCGTGATTGTAGTCGGTGGCGATGGCTCGCTGCTGCATGCCGCAAGAGCCCTAGCACGCTCGAATACGCCGGTATTAGGCATTAACCGTGGCCGCCTAGGCTTTCTCACGGATGTCGCACCGAGTGAGCTGGAAGCTAAGCTGGGTGCGGTATTACGGGGTGACTTTGCTGAAGATAAGCGCTTTATGCTGAGTGCCGAGGTGTGTCGCGATGGCCTCGTGCTAGGCGATATGTTGGCGCTTAACGATGTCATCTTGCATACCGGCAAGACCGTGCACATGATTGAGTTTGAGCTCTATGTGGAAGGCGAGTTTGTTTATCGCCTGCGCTCAGACGGATTGATTGTGTGTACCCCCACGGGTTCCACCGCCTATGCCTTATCGGGTGGTGGCCCCATTTTGCATCCGCGTCTGGACGCGATGGGACTGGTACCAATGCACCCGCACACGCTGAGTAGTCGCCCCATTGTGGTGGATGGCGAAAGCGAAATTAAGATTCAGGTGCTGTCTGATATTCCACCTCGTGTGAGTGCGGACGGCCAGCCGGGGCAAATGTTGAAGGCGGGCGACTGGGTATATGTGCGCAAACATCCCTTTAAGTTGCGCCTGATTCATCCGCCGGGACATGATTTTTACGCGGCCTGCCGCACCAAGCTGGGTTGGAGTAGCCACCTCAGTCAGGGAGATAATGAATGAACGAAGTGTTGCTCTCCCGCATGCTGGAAGTGCTGACTCCCGAGATCGTGGCTAACTTGCGTAAAGCCATTGAGCTGGGCAAATGGCCTGATGGCAAGCGACTAACACGAGAGCAGCTGGAAACCAGCATGCAGGCTGTTATCGCTTGGGAGGCCAAGCATCTGCCTCAAACTGAGCGCAGCGGCTACATCGAGAAAAAAGAGAAAGAAGGTGAGGTGTGTGACACGCCGCATCCCGAACAGCAGCGCGTTAAGTTTCTGCATTAAGTCGTTGTTTTACCAGCGGTACTTGTTCCAGTTTTCGGGGTTGGCCCAGAAACGTGGGTTAAGCCAGTCGGGCACGGTTTTGTAGGTGCGAATATCAAAGCTCCACGTTTCAATCAGATCATCACCTTGTTGAAATCGTGCTTGCTGCTGCAAACCTAAGGCCCGTAACGAGTCGGTTTGTGCCAGTGCATTTTGCTCCGACCAAGCAGCGGCGGGCACAAATGCCAACAGTTGTCGCGCATGCAGGTCGCGCAGGGCAGAAAGCAGGTGTAACACATCCTGCCAAGGCAGCTCTGCCGATAACCATGTCACGGCGAGGTCATGGCGTTTCTGCCAAGGCCTTTGCAATAGATTCTGGGGGCTGGTTTCAGACCAGCTCAGCGCGTTCATCTGAGGCATGGGGGGGCAGGGCTGGTCACTGACCCAGAGGCCACTTTTGCTCTGCGCCGATGCGTGTTGGCTATCTTCAAGTGCCGTGGCGATGAGATGTAAAGCGGCGGCATCCAGAGTTTTCTTCAATGTTTTTCACCAGGTGAACGGGTCATGCGCGGTACTGTAAGGAAAATGCAGTGTGAACGGAATGCGGCTAGCGCCGATGCGATGAATTACTTTTTGCCGTTAGACGATGTGTTGCTGCCCATGAACGGCCTCATTGGTAAGACGCTGGAGATTCGCGCCAGCGAGCGCATTACCTGCGTGGCCTGTGGTAAGTCCAGTAACAAGTCGTTCAATCAAGGCTATTGCTTCCGCTGTTTCACCAAGCTCGCGGCTTGCGATATGTGCATCATGAAGCCTGAGACCTGCCATCACCACCTCGGCACCTGTCGCGAACCGGACTGGGGCGTGACGCATTGCATGATTCCGCATGTGGTGTATCTGGCCAATTCGACCGGCCTGAAGGTCGGCATCACCCGTGAAACGCAGATTCCCACGCGCTGGATTGACCAGGGCGCGGGGCAGGCGCTGCCAATCTTCCGGGTGGCGACGCGGCGCTTGTCCGGCCTGATCGAAACCACGCTGGCGGCGCATGTAGCGGACAAGACCAAGTGGCAGGCGCTGGTCAAGGGCGACTATGCCGACATGGACCTGGCAGCTGAGCGCGATCGTCTGATGGCCTTATGTGCGGCCGAGTTGGCCGCGCTGGAGGCCGAATTTCCCGGCCAGATCGAGCGCGTGCAGGCGGATGTGCAGAGCCTGAACTATCCCGTGCAGCAGTTCGCCGTGAAGGCGAAGTCGTTCAGCCCAGACAAGGAGCCGGCGGTGGGCGTGCTGACCGGCATCAAAGGTCAATATTTGTTGTTCGATACCGGCGTGCTGAATGTGCGCAAGTACACCGGCCATGAGTGGGAAGTGACAGTGCTATGAAAATTGAATTACCCGCTGGCGGCGAGAAGATCTACCTGAAGGATTATCAGGTGCCGGCCTACCAGGTGTTGCAAGCTGAATTTACCGTGGAGCTGCTGCCGGGCTGTGCCGAAGTGCGCGCCACGCTGCAGTTGCAACGACACCCATCGGCTCCCGCTGATGCTCCTCTGGTCTTGCTGGGCGCGAATCTGGAGCTGCTGGCGCTGGCCTGGGATGGTCAGCTGCTGAGTGATGGCGACTGGCATTGGGCCGGCGAGCAGTGGGTGTTTCCGGGCGCCACGGATGCCGGCGTGTTTACCAGCACGGTGCGTATCTATCCGGACAGCAATCTTGCGCTGGAAGGGCTGTACCGCTCACATGGTCTGTATTGCACGCAGTGCGAGGCCGAGGGTTTCCGCAAGATCACGCTGTACCCGGACCGGCCGGATGTGCTGGCGCCGTTCCGTGTGACGGTCATAGCCGACCGGGCGCAGTGCCCGGTGCTGCTGTCCAACGGTAATTGCGTTGCACGCGGTGAGCTGGACGTGGGCCGTCATTTTTCGACCTGGGAAGACCCTCACCCGAAGCCGAGCTATCTGTTTGCGCTGGTGGCCGGCGATCTGGCCGTGCTGGAAGACCGCTTCGTGACGCGCTCGGGACGCGAGGTAGCGCTGCAGATCTTTACGGCGCCGCAGGATCAGGACAAATGCCATCACGCCATGGCCTCGCTGAAAGCGTCCATGCGCTGGGATGAAGAGAAGTACGGCTGCGAATACGACCTCGACAGCTACATGATCGTCGCGGTGTCGCACTTCAACATGGGCGCGATGGAGAACAAGGGCCTCAACGTCTTCAACACCAGCTGCGTGCTCGCGCACCCCGCGACCACCACCGATGCCGGCTTCCAGCGCGTCGAGGCGGTGGTGGCGCACGAGTACTTCCACAACTGGAGCGGCAACCGCGTGACCTGCCGTGACTGGTTCCAGCTTTGCCTGAAAGAAGGCTTCACGGTCTTCCGCGACCAGCAATTCTCCGCCGACCAGCTTTCCGCTGCGGTGCAGCGTCTGGAGGATGTCGCCTTTCTGCGCACCCACCAGTTCGCCGAAGATGCCGGCCCGCTGGCGCATCCGGTACGCCCGGAATCCTTCGTCGAGATCAACAATTTCTACACGATGACCGTGTACGAGAAGGGCGCTGAGATCGCCCGCATGCTGCACACCGTGCTCGGTGCCGAAGGCTTTCGCCGTGGCACGGACAAGTATTTCGCCGACAACGATGGCCGTGCCGCCACCGTCGAAGATTTCCTGATCGCGCTCGGGGCCGCCAATGGCCGCGATCTGGCGCAGTGGTTGCCGACCTGGCTGCGCTGGTATCGCCAGCCGGGCACGCCGGTGGTCAAGGCATCACCAGTCTGGGATGCCGCCGCTGGTGAGCTGCGCCTGACCCTGACGCAGACACAGGTCGCGCTGGACGGGCATCCGCAGCCGGAGCCTTTGCCGATCCCGGTGCGTCTCGGCCTGATCGGCGAGCACGGTGCGCTGCGTGTCAGTTTGCAGGGCGATGTAGCCGATGATTTCCTGCTCATGCTCGATCAGCCCGCTCAGACTTGGGTGTTCTCGGGTGTAGCCGAAGAGCCTGTGCTCTCGCTGTTCCGTGATCTGAGCGCGCCGGTGCGCGTCGATTACGCTTGCGACGATGCCGCGCTGGCCCGTCTGGTACGCGCCGACAGCAATGGCTTCAATCGCTGGGCTGCTGCGCAGGAGCTGGCTAGCCGCGAAATCGTGGCATTGGCCGAGTTGATTCGTCGTGGCGATGTGCGTGCTCGTGCCGAGCGTTCGAGTGTGCTTGCCGATGCGCTGGCAGCGATGTGGCCGGAGCTGGCGGTTGCTGACCCGGCATTGGCGGTGAAGCTGCTGGAGCTGCCGAGCCTGGGCTATCTCGCCGAACAAGTTTCTGTGTATGACCCGGCGGCGTTGCATGCCGCTCGTGAGCAGGTATTGCTGGCGATCTGCACGCCGCTGGTGCCGGCGCTACGGGGCATTTTGGCGCGTGAAGTGATGTTGCAGCCCTATGTCTATGATGCCGAGGCGATTGCCGGTCGCTCGCTGGCCCGCACCGCGCTGGATGCGCTGGCACGGCTTGCACCGGCTGAGGCGGGCGCTATCGCGCAGCAGTGGCTGAGTTCCGCACCGCACATGACGGCGGAGCAGAGTGCGTTGACGGTGCTCGTGCATCATCAGCTGCCGGGTGCCGAGCAGGCTCTGGCACAGTTTCATCAGCGCTGGCATCACGAGCCGCTGGTGCTCGATCAGTGGTTTGCCACGCAGGCTTCGCTACCGGCATCGAGCGCCGTCGAGACTGCGGATGGCTTGCTGGCGCATCCTGACTTCGACCGCACTGTGCCCAATCGCGTGCGTGCTGTGGTGGGGCAGCTTGCGGGCAACAACCCCGTGGCTTTTCATCGGGCGGATGGGGCAGGTTATGCCTTGTTGGCGCGCGAGGTGGCCGCGATTGATGCTCGCAACCCGCAGCTGGCCTCGCGTTTGGCGGGGGCTTTCGGGATTTGGCGGAAGTTGGATGAAAGCAGGCAGGCTTTGGTGCTGACTGCACTGGATGGATTGTTGGCTGGCGAATTGTCATCCGACACACGCGAGACAGTGCAGCGCCTACGAGGCTGAGCGCTGCTCACGAGTCAGGAATTACCCGTGGAAAACCGTCACGCGCCATGGATGGCGCGTGAGAGCCTACAGGGACGTATTCACGGCGTGTTTTCCAAGGGTAATTCTTGGCCCGTGGCGAACCCATGTGCGGACCCATGTCGCGTATAATCGCCGCATTGCCCTCGTCGAGACTCCTTGCATGTTGTACCCGTTAGCGCGCGCTGCGCTCTTTCAGCTAGACCCGGAAACGGCTCATCACTTTACTCTGAACAACCTCGCGCGTGCTGAACGCTTAGGGCTTCTCAAGTGCCTGCCGAAAGTGCCGGATCAGCCCGTAGAGCTGCTCGGACTGACTTTCCGTAACCCCGTGGGTTTGTCTGCCGGTCTCGACAAGAACGGCGACTACATCGACGCCCTGGCCGCACTCGGCTTCGGTTTCATCGAAGTCGGCACCATCACGCCACGGCCACAGCCGGGCAATCCCAAGCCGCGCATGTTCCGCCTGCCGCAGGCCAACGCCATCATCAATCGTCTAGGTTTCAACAACGAAGGTGTCGATTACCTGATTCGCAATGTCGAGCGCATGCGTTACGACGGCGTGCTCGGCATCAACATCGGCAAGAACTTTGATACGCCGGTCGAGCGTGCCGAAGACGACTATCTGATCTGCCTCGAAAAAGTCTACGAGCACGCCGATTATGTGACGGTGAACATTTCGTCGCCGAACACGCAGGGCCTGCGCAGCCTGCAAAGCGAGGACGCGCTGACGCGTTTGCTGGCGTCTTTGAAAGAGCGTCAGGCGCAGCTATCCGGTGAGCATGGCAAGTATGTGCCGCTGCTGGTCAAGATTGCCCCGGACCTGACGTTGGAGGAGGTTGAAATCATGGCCTCGGTGTTCAAGGCGCAGGAAATTGATGGCGTGATTGCCACCAACACCACCATCGCCCGGTCGGCGGTGGCGGGCATGACCCATGGCGATGAAATGGGCGGCCTTAGCGGTCGCCCGGTGCGCGAGTCTTCGACACGGGTGTTGCGCGAGCTGCATGCGGCGCTTGATGGCAGCCTGCCATTGATCGGTGTTGGCGGTATTGATGATGCAGCATCAGCTGCGGAAAAAATTCAGGCGGGAGCCTCTTTGGTGCAGATTTATACCGGTTTTATTTATCAAGGGCCGGGCGTCATTGCTCGCGCTGCCGCTGGCATTGCTCAGGCGCGTGCTGAACTTGCGCGTAACAGCCGAGGTCAAGCGTGAGCAACGCTCTGGAGAATACCCGCGAGTGGGTGATTACCGGCGCGGATGGCCTTGATGATCTGCTGGTGGACGAGCTGCTGGCGCTGGGTGGCAGCGAGCCGCGTCGCCTCAAGGGAGCAATTGCCGTGCAAGGCGACCTCGCCGCCGGTTATCGTTTCTGCCTGTGGTCGCGACTGGCCTCGCGCGTGCTGATGCCGCTTTTGACGGTACCGTCAGGCAATCCCGATCGCATGTTTGATGATGCGCTGAAATTCCCCTGGGAGCAGGTGCTGCGTCCGGGGGCGACCTTTGTCATCCGTTCGGCGGCCGCCAAAGGCGTGAGTACGCATACGCATTTCGCGGCGCTGCGTCTGAAGGATGCCATCGTCGATCGCTTCCGCCAGCGTACCGGCGAGCGACCATCGATCGATACCGAAAATCCCGATCTCAGCCTGCACCTCTTTATTGAGGCGCAGCAGCTCACTATCAGCCTCGATTTCTCTGGCGACAGTCTGCACAAGCGCGGTTACCGCATTGCCCAGACCGATGCACCGCTGAAAGAGAATCTGGCGTCGGCCATGCTCATGCAGGCCGGTTGGCCGGCACGTGGCGAAGGTCGTCTCTTCGATCCGCTCTGTGGTTCCGGCACGGTGCTGATTGAGGCCGCGCTGATGTGGGCCGATGCCGCACCGGGCCTGCCGCGCATTCACTTCGGCTTCGATGGCTGGGCCGGGCATCAGGCCGCGCTCTGGAAAACCATTCGCGATGACGCCGTGGCGCGTCGCCTGGCCGGGCTGCAGAAGCCGGCGCCGCGTCTGGTCGGGTTCGATGCCGATGGCGAGGCGCTGGCCTGTGCCCATCGCAATGCCGAGTCGGCGGGCGTGTCGCAGTGGATCACTTTGTCGCAGCGCAGCATCGCCGAGTGGCGCTCGCCATCACTGAATAGTGTGGCCGCATGCCTGCCGGCGGAATGGGCTCCGGACATCACCGGAGCCGGCCAAAATTATTCCGTGCCGGGTCTGGTCGCGACCAACCCGCCCTACGGCGAACGATTGGGCGACGAGGGCAGCGTGCGCTACCTGTATCGCGCCATCGGTCGCCAGTTGCGCGAAACCTTGCCGAGCTGGGATGCCGTGGTGCTGGCCGCCGACATCACGCATGCCGATGCGCTGGGGCTGGAGCACAAGCACACGCTGCGCCTGTACAACGGTGCGCTGCCGATCTTTGCTCGTCATGGCCGCATCCTGCCGGCTGAGCCGGAGCTGCCGCTGGCCTTCGAGGGCAGTCTCGACGACTTGCCGGAAGAGGGCATGGACTTTGCCAATCGCCTGCAGAAGAACCTGAAGGCCTCGCTGAAGCTGGCGCGCGAGCAGGATGTACGTTGCTTCCGTCTCTACGATGCCGATTTGCAGGAATACAACATCGCGATTGATGTGTATGAAGGGCGTTTGCAGGTGCAGGAGTATGCGCCGCCAAAGACGGTGGACCCGGCCAAGGCCGAGGCGCGCTTCAAGCTCGCGCTGCAAATCATCCGCAAGGTCATGGGCCTGCACCGCGACAAGGTTTTCCTCAAGGTGCGCGAGCGCCAGAGCGGCAAGCAGCAGTACGAGAAGCAGGGCAAGGCCGGCAAGTTCTTCGAGGTGCGCGAAGGCCAGGCCACGCTGCTGGTAAACCTGACCGACTATCTCGATACCGGTCTGTTTCTCGATCACCGCCCGATGCGTCTGCGCATTGCCGCCGAAGCGGCGGGCAAGCATTTCCTCAATCTCTTTGCCTATACCGGGACGGTCAGTGTGCATGCCGCACTGGGCGATGGCATCCACGGCGGTGCCGAAACCACAACCACGGTGGACATGTCGGCGACGTATCTGGGCTGGGCTGATCGCAATCTGGCGCTGAACGGTTTGCCGGACTCGCACCATCGCCTGATTCAGGCCGATGTGATGGCTTGGCTGAAGGACGAGCGCGACCTCTACGATCTGATCTTTGTGGATCCGCCCACGTTCTCCAACTCCAAGCGCATGGACAGCGACTTTGATGTGCAGCGCGACCACGGTCATTTGCTGCGCTTGTCGATGTCGCGTCTGGCGCCGGGCGGCACGCTGTATTTCTCCAACAACTTCCGCAAGTTTGTCTTGGATGAAGCACTGCAGGCCAAATTCGATGTCACCGACATCAGTGCTGAGACCATCGGTTTCGACTATGAGCGTGACCCGAAGATCCATCGCTGCTGGCGCTTCCGCCATCGTGTGTGAGGCTTGATGTGACTGCACACGGGCTCACTTTAATGCTCTACGGTACGCCTGGCTGTCATCTCTGTGATGTCGCCGAGGCGCTGCTGGCACCGTTGTCTGGCGCGCGAGGTGTGACTTGGCAGTACATCGACATCGCGCTCGATGACGCGCTGGTCACCCGCTACGGAGAGCTCATTCCCGTGCTTTGCAACAGCGCCGGCGACGAGCTGCGCTGGCCTTTCTCCTTGCTCGATGCGCTAAAGCTGGTACAACGCTAGTACCTCTTTTGTCCCGAGTTTCATGCCATGAAAAAGATTGCCCTTGTCGTGCTGCTGGCGCTGTGTGCGCTGCTGTGGACGTTCACGCCGTCATCGCTATCACCTATTCCTCAATTCTCCGAAACACTGCCGGTGGCGAATTCACCTGCTGGTATGAGTTTGTCTGCACTGCCTACCGGCGTCATGCATTCCAAAGCTGCCTTGGCCTATCGCGGTGGCAGTCTCCTTGAGCCACGGGATTTTGCCATGACGGCTATTTTGGTGAAGCACCCTAAAGGCAATCTGCTTTTCGATACTGGCTTGGGCCAGCAGGTCGACGAACAGGTGAAGACTCTGCCTCAGCTCATGCAGGCCACCACAACCTACACCAAGGGCGTGCCGGCCGCTATCCAGCTTGCGGCCGCCAAGCAACAAGTGGATGGCATCGTGCTCACCCATGCGCACTGGGATCATGTCAGCGGCCTCGACAGCCTGAAGAACATCCCGATCTGGATTTCCGCACCGGAGCAGGGCTTCATTGCCAGCGATCACGAGGCGGCCGCACTGGCGCACAGCTTTGGCAAGCTCAACTACCGCCTCTATAGTTTTAACGATGGCCCCTACCTGGGTTTCGCCAGCAGCTACGACGTTTGGGATGATGGTTCCGTGGTGCTGGTGCCGTCTCCTGGCCATACGCCGGGCTCGGTGATTGCCTTCATCACGCTGCCGTCAGGCGCGCGCTATGCCTTGCTGGGTGATTTGGTGTGGCAGAAAGAAGGCATCGATCTGCCAGCCGAGCGGCCATGGATTGCCCGTTATCTGATTGGCGAGGATAGCGCCCAAGTGCGCGAGAACATTCTGCACATGGCCGCCCTACAGAAGGCATTTCCAGAGATGAAACTATTGCCAGCGCACGATGCTCGGGTGATGGCGACGCTGCCGGTGTTTCCGGCGGTAGTACAGTAAAGCTGAGTAAGGCTGCTGTTTACTGCTCACGCAGTGCCAGCAGCACTTTCATGCCACCACGGCCAGTCATTGGCTGACCCAGTCGCTCTTGTTCAATGCGAATTGCCGCGCGGCTCCGCTCGCCCAGGCGGCCATCCACTTCGCCAATCGTGTGGCCTCGCTTCAATAGCAATTCCTGCAACTCACGACGCTGATTACGCGAAAGCGCTAAATCATCTGTAGGCCAAGGCGTGACAAAGTCGCCAGCTCCGGCGATGCGATCCGCAAGATGAGCGATCGCCAGTCCGTAGCTTTCCGCAGCGTTGTAACTGTAGAAGGCGTCAAAGTTACGCATGACCAAAAAGGCCGGGCCTTTGGCACCAGCGGGCAGTAATAGGCCAGCTAAGGTGTCGGCTGTGACGGGGTTAGTGGGTGGCGTGTCCACGCCAGACGCTTCCACGCCGGACGCTACCACTATCGGCATGCCATCAACGCGCAGTAAGCCCCGCTGCATCCAAACGGAGAGGCTGCGCTTGTTGCGACGACTTTCCCCGGCGGCATCAAAGCCTTCCGGCAATTTCACTTCGATGCCCCAGGGCTGCCCCGAAACCCAGTTCGCCAATTTCAGATAGTTGGCCGTGGAGGCGAGGGCATCGGCTGTGTTGTCGATGAGGTCGCGGCGGCCATCGCCATCAAAATCGACGGCGACGCGCTCGAAGGTGCTGGGCATGAATTGGGTCTGGCCGAAGGCACCAGCCCAAGAACCTTTCAGACGATCTTCGGTAAAGTCACCGGCTTGCAGAATGCGCAGCGTGGCAAAAAATTCACCACGAAAAAACACCTGGCGACGACCGAGGCAGCTCAGTGTACTGAGGGATCGTAGCAAAGGGAGGCGGCCAGCATTTTGACCGAAATTGCTTTCAATGCCCCAAATCGCCACGATGGCTTCGCGAGGCACACGATATTGTGCGGAAATCTGTGTCAGCTCGCTGTCGTAACTGGCCATTTTACGCTTGGCCAGATCAACACGTTCGTCATCGACAAGGCCGGCAATATAATCCCAGATGGGTTGGCTAAATTCAGGCTGCTTGTTAAGTCGCGGTAATAGGCTTAAGTCTGGCGTCAGTTTTTCGGTGTACAGCTGCCAAGTGGCATCCGTGATGCCGGTTTTAAGCGCTGCTGGGCGAAGACTCTCCAAACACTGCTGGAATTCTTCCTGATGGCTGAAAACAGTCGTCTCTTGCAAGGAAGGGGGTTGTTCCTGTGTCGCTGCCATGGGCGCAGGGGAAGCCGAAAGACTAACTAGCGGTTTTTGGGCACAGCCTGAAAGCAGCAAAAGGGTGGCAAAAACAGCAGTGGAGGCAAAGCTTAACGGCAAGCGAGACATCGAAAAGCAACTCAATAATTGATGCTTAAACCCTACCATGTTGGCCGCCCACGAGAAAGGTTAGACTCGTCCCATTCCCGCTGCTTGTGATTATTGTAAGGATCACCCATGACCTCTCCTGTGCCTCTTGCCCCCAAGCGCGAAATCGTTGGCTGGGCCATGTACGACTTCGCCAATCAGGCCTACACACTGCTCATTATCACGGTCGTTTTTGGTGATTTGTTTACGCGCGTTATTGTGGGTGATGGCCCGGATTACCGCCTCGGCAACTTGCTCTGGAGCGTTGCCATTGCCGTAAGCTGCTTGGCGGTAGCACTGGTGAATCCCATTTGTGGCGCAGTCATGGATTACACCGCTACGCGCAAACGCTATCTGTTTATGACTTATGTGCTGACAGTCATCGGTACGGCGCTGCTCTACTTCGTGGAGCCGGGCTGGATAGCGTTGGCGATGTTACTGATCATTATCACCAACTTCGCCTTTGCGCTCGGCGAAGGCATTATCGCCAGCTTTCTCACTGATCTCGGCCCACGCGATGCTTTGGGCTGGATCTCCGGTCTCGGCTGGGGACTCGGCTATATTGGCGGCCTCGTGGCCACGGCATTTTCGCTGAGCTTCCTGGGCGAGGTCAGTCTGGCCAATTACGACACAGTGCGCTGGGTTGGCCCATTTGCGGCAGTTTTTGTCTGCCTCGGCTGCATCCCGACGTTTCTGTGGTTGCGCGAGCGTGGAACGGCGCGACAACTGCCAGCCGGTGAGTCAGTGATGCAGCGCGGTCTGGTACGCCTGCGTGAAACCTGGCTGGAAATGCGCCAGTTTCAAGATTTGCGCCGCTTGTTGATCTCCATCTTTTTCTCCATGGCCGGCATTGCCATCATCGTCAGCTTTGCCTTTATTTATGGCGCGCAGGTCATCAAATGGGATGACTCGGTGCGAACCATGATGTTCGTGATCGTGCAATTTAATGCGGCAGTGGGTGCTATCGCATTTGGCATTCTGCAAAGCCGTTTGGGGTCGCGCTTCACCTACATGTTGTCGCAAGGGCTTTGGGTAGTTGCGATTCTGGCGATCTGGCTCACGCCGGAAATTGCCGCTTTGGCGCGTGAGCAGTTGGGTGTGAACTGGCAGGCACAATATGTCTTCTTGTTTGCTGGCTGTTTGGCGGGTCTGAGCCTGGGGTCAGCGCAATCGGCCGGACGTGCCTTGGTCGGTTTCTTGACGCCAGCGGGTAAATCGGCGGAGTTCTTCGGCATGTGGGGGACGGCAGCGAAACTAGCCGCTGTATTCGGTATGCTCGGTCTGGGTTTGTTGCAGACCTTTTTCGGGTTGGCCGACGCCATTCTGTTTTGTCTGGTGCTGTTTGCGGTGTCCATGTGGGTAGTGTCGAGTGTTGATGAAACTCGGGGCAGGGCGGCTGCGGATCAATGGTGTGAGCCAATCGAGGGTAAGAAATGAAGCAAAAGTTTGCCATTATTGGGCTAGGCAGTTTTGGCGGTACGGTTGCTTGCGAACTGGTTCGTTTGGGTCATGAAGTGTTGGGTATTGATGTGGATGAGGCTCGCGTGAATAAGCACGCCGACCACCTCACGCAAACCCTGGTCGCGGATGGTACGGATGACAAGGTTATTGAGGAATTAGGCCTGCAAAAATACGATGCCGTTGTGGTGGCCATTGGTGAGAACCTAGAGGCCAGCATCCTGAGTACGCTGGCGCTAAAAAGCAGTGGTTGTGAGCGAGTGTGGGTAAAGGCTACCAACGACACGCATCATCGCATTTTGTCTCGATTGCAGGCGGATCGCATTATTCATCCCGAGCATGAGATTGGTGTACGGGTAGCGCAAAGCCTGACGCATCCGCAAATGCTCGACTATATTTCCCTAGGGCAAGGGTGGTTTGTGGTTGAAATTAATGTCAACGAACACATAGCTGCGCGTAAGTCCTATGAGCAGGAATTGGATTTTGCTGACTTAAAAATGGTCTTAGTGAAACGTGGCTCTATCGTGGTGCCGCCTCCTTATCGGGGACTGTTATTGCAAGTGGGCGACCAAATTGTGTTGGCCGGTTTGCTCGAGAATCTGCTGAAGTTTGCTAAGAGAATTATGTGAGAAGTTGGCGGCCACATTTACCCTTTTGGGGTGACAACTCAGCGCTGGTAAAGGGCACAAACCCCGCCACACTGGTGGCGAGCAGCTTTTTAATTTTAATCATCATCGGTGCGTTATTACTACGCAGTGACTGGGCTACCAAAGTGCCGATTAGTTGGTCAGACGCGCTTTTTACCGCGACTTCAGCCGTCACTGTGACGGGATTGGCGGTGCTGGACACCGACACTCATTTCAGCACAGCAGGTCAGATGGTCTTACTGGTGCTGGTGCAGCTGGGCGGCATTGGCATCATGACGTTTGCTGCCTTGACCTTATTGCTATTAGGGCATCAGTTGGGGATAGGCGAGCAACGACTGGTTCGGGAGGCCATGAACCATACCCGTGTGATGGATCTGGGTTGGCTGATAAAACGTATTTTTGTGCTGGTCTTTGTTATTGAGCTGGTCGGCTTTCTGCTGCTCAGCGTTATTTTAATACCCGATCAGGGCTGGCTCACTGGAAGTTATCACGCCCTGTTTTACAGCATCTCAGCGTTCAACAATGCTGGCTTTGCGCTGACCAGTGAAAGCCTCATTCCTAAGGCTGGGCACTGGCCTTTGGCCTTAGTTTTGGGCTCGCTTGCCGTTATTGGCGGTCTTGGCTTTACCGTATTGGCGGAGTTGAGATTGCGAACACGCTGGTCTGCGATGTCGTTGCACAGTCGTCTCATGCTCAGCGGTACCGCGATCTTGTTGTTGTTCACTTTTGTCGTGTTTCTGCTGTGTGAATGGAGTAATCCGGCCACTTTAGGGTCATACGACACCAGTGAAAAACTGGCAATTGGTCTCTTTCATGCCATTGTTCCTCGCTCAGCCGGTTTCAATATGGTGGATGTCGGCAGCCTGACGCTCGCAGTCACCATGCTCTATATCGTCCTGATGTTTATCGGTGCCGGTACCAATTCCAGTGGTGGCGGCATCAAGGTCACCACCTTTATGGTGCTGATATTGTCGACAAGAGCGTTTTTGAGTGGGCGCACTACGCCGTCTGTGTTTGGCCGCAGTATTCCGTTGGAACTGGTACTTAAGTCTTTAGCCATGGCATTTATTGCCATGATGATTGTGTTGGCAACCATGTTTGCGCTGACGCTGACCGACCCTCATCTCGGCTTTCTCAATCTCTTCTTTGAAGCGGTGTCGGCTTGTGCCACGGTGGGGTTATCCCGTGGTATCACGGGGGATCTGTCTGAGCCTGGTCGTATCGTCTTGATGTTAGCCATGTTTATTGGACGCATTGGGCCATTAACGTTGGTGTTTTTGCTGGCCAAGCCTAAGCGTCATCGCATTCGCTATCCGGCCGGGGATGTCCATATCGGTTGACCCCTCAGTTTCAAAGGCGTATCGTCTCGATACCTCGCAGATTGTCGACAATTCGAGCCGCTTGCATGACTGAGACATCATTGCCATCACCTGACACCCCCGTGGTCGCTGACAGCGATCTGGTCGTGTCATCGCTGAATAGCAGTGAGCCCCGTCTTACCCTCGCCGATAAAGTCTTTGCCCAGCTTCAGGATGCCATCGTCAAAGGCGAGCTCGTTGCTGGCTCGCGCGTATCCGAAGCGGAGCTAGTCGCGCGTTACGGTGTGTCGCGAGGGCCGCTGCGTGAAGCGCTGCGCCGGCTTGAAGGCCGTCAGCTCATCACCCGAATTCCGCATGTTGGCGTGCGCATCATGGCCTTGTCGCTGGATGAGCTGCTGCAGATCTATCAGGTTCGCGAAACCCTGGAAGGGCTGGCCTGCCGCCTTGCCGCGCAGCACATGAGCGATGCCGAAATCGCTGGCCTGAAAGAGCTACTGGCCCGCCACGAGCAGCAGATTGCCGAGCACGAGGGCCGCGCCTACATCCAGGAAGAAGGCAACGTCGACTTTCATTACTGCATCATCCAGGGCAGCCACAACGCCGTGCTGATTCAGATGCTCTGCGGCGAGCTTTACCACCGCGTGCGCATTTACCGAGGCCAGTTCTCGGTCACCGAGGGTCGTCCGGCGAAAGCGCTGGATGAGCACCGTCGCATCGTTGAAGCCATTGCCACGCGTGATGGCGAGCTCGCCGAATTCCTGATGCGTCGCCACATTGCCACCGCCCGCGCCAATATCGAGGCGCGCGTCTCACCCTCTTTACCAACGCCGGATGCCCCGGCCAGGAGTGCTTGATGTCTTGCCATAACCACCCACATCACCCGAGTGCCGGTCGTCGTTTTCGCGATGCCATCGCTGCCGAAAAGCCGCTACAGGTCATGGGCACGGTCAATGCCTACGCCGCGATGATGGCGACCAAGGTTGGCTACAAGGCCATTTATCTGTCGGGTGCTGGTTGTGCCAACTACTCCTACGGTCTGCCGGATCTGGGTCTGACCTCGCTGGAAGATGTGCTGATCGATGCCCGCCGCATCACCAGCGTCACCGATACGCCGCTGCTGGTCGACATCGACACCGGCTGGGGCGGGGCGTTCAACATCTCGCGCACGGTCACGGAGATGATCCGCGCCGGCGTCGCTGCTGTGCACATCGAGGACCAGGTTGCGCAGAAGCGCTGCGGTCATCGCCCGAACAAGGAAATCGTGCCGGTCGAGGAGATGGTCGATCGCGTGAAAGCCGCCGTCGATGCCAAGACCGACAGCGATTTTGTCGTGATGGCGCGTACCGACTCGCTGCAGAAGGAAGGTCTCAACGGCGTCATCGACCGCATCAGTGCCTATGTTGAAGCCGGTGCCGATGCCATCTTTGCCGAGGCCATGACCGACATCACCATGTACCGCAAGGTCTGCGATGCCGTGAACGTGCCGGTGCTGGCCAACATCACCGAGTTCGGCGACACGCCGTACTACACCACGAGCGAGCTGGGCGAGCAGGGCATCGCCATGGTTCTGTACCCGCTGTCGGGCACACGTGCCATGCAGAAAGCCGCGCTGGCCGTGTACGAGGCGGTGCGCAAGGACGGTACGCAGGTCAACGTGCTCGACCTCATGCAGAAGCGCAAGGAGCTCTACGAGTTCCTGAATTACCACAGCTATGAAGACAAGATTGACCAGCTGTTTTCCAAAAACAAATAAGCCACTTTTATAAAAAAACCGAATTCGATCCGGAGAATGACCATGACTGAAGTACAACAAGTTTTGCCGAAAGCCAAGAAATCCGTTGCCCTGTCCGGCACTGTTGCGGGCAATACGGCACTCTGCACCGTTGGCCGTACCGGCAATGACCTGGCCTATCGCGGCTACGACATTCTCGATCTGGCGGCGACCAGTGAGTTTGAAGAAATTGCTCACCTCTTGGTTCACGGCAAGCTGCCGAATGCAGCTGAATTAGCGGGCTACAAGAGCAAGTTGAAAGCGCTGCGTGGTCTGCCCGCGGCAGTGAAAGTTGCACTTGAGCAACTGCCACCATCCAGTCATCCCATGGATGTGATGCGTACCGGCGTGTCCGTACTCGGTTGCGTTAAGCCGGAGAAGGAGGACCACAACCACCCGGGCGCGCGTGACATCGCCGACAAGCTGATGGCGTCGCTGGGTTCGATGCTGCTGTACTGGTACCACTTTGCCTACAACGGTAAACGCATCGAAGTAGAAACCGATGATGACTCCATCGGCGGTCACTTTCTGCACCTGCTGCACGGCGAAAAGCCACGTGATAGCTGGGTCCGTGCCATGCACACCTCGCTCATTCTTTACGCGGAGCACGAATTCAACGCCTCTACGTTCACCTCGCGTGTGGTCGCGGGCACGGGTTCCGACATGTTCTCGGCTATTTGTGGTGGCATTGGTGCGCTGCGTGGTCCTAAGCACGGCGGCGCTAACGAAGTCGCTTTCGAAATTCAGAAGCGCTACGACAATCCGGATGAAGCCGAGGCCGATATCCGTGCGCGTGTAGAGAAGAAGGAAGTGGTCATTGGTTTCGGCCACCCGGTCTATACCGTGAGCGACCCGCGCAACAAGGTCATTAAAGAAGTGGCCAAGCAGCTCAGCGCCGAACAGAACAACATGAAGATGTACGACATTGCCGAGCGTTTGGAATCGACCATGTGGGAAATCAAAAAGATGTTCCCGAACCTCGATTGGTTCTCTGCTGTGAGCTACCACATGATGGGTGTGCCCACCGACATGTTTACCCCATTGTTCGTGATTGCCCGCACAAGCGGCTGGTCGGCGCATGTGATTGAGCAGCGTATCGACGGCAAAATCATCCGCCCCAGCGCGAACTACACCGGTCCAGAAGACCAGACGTTTGTGCCGATGAAGGATCGCAAATAATCATGAACACGAATTTCCGAAAGAACCTGCCGGGCACTGCCCTGGATTACTTCGACGCTCGCGCGGCGGTCGATGCCATCAAGCCCGGTGCCTGGGACGGCCTGCCGTACACCGCCCGCATCCACGCCGAGAACATCGTGCGCAAGGCGGATCCGGCCATCGTCACCGAGTGCCTGGTCCAGCTCATCGAGCGCAAGCGCGAGCGCGACTTCCCGTGGTTCCCGGCACGCGTGGTCTGCCATGACATCCTAGGCCAGACCGCGCTGGTCGACCTCGCCGGCCTGCGCGACGCCATCGCCGACCAGGGGGGCGATCCGGCCAAGGTCAATCCGGTGGTGCCGGTGCAGCTCATCGTCGACCACTCGCTGGCCGTGGAGTGCGGCGGTTTCGATCCGGACGCGTTCCAGAAGAACCGCGACATCGAGGAGCGCCGCAATGAGGACCGCTTCCACTTCATCAACTGGACCAAGACCGCGTTCGACAATGTCGACGTGATCCCGGCCGGCAATGGCATCATGCACCAGATCAACCTGGAGAAGATGTCGCCGGTGATCCACGCCCAGCACGGCGTGGCCTTCCCGGACACCTGCGTGGGCACCGACTCGCACACCCCGCACGTGGACGCGTTGGGCGTGATCTCGGTGGGCGTGGGCGGCCTCGAAGCCGAGAACGTCATGCTTGGCCGCGCCTCCTGGATGCGCACCCCGGACATGGTCGGCGTCGAGCTGACCGGCACGCGCCAGCTGGGCATCACCGCCACCGACATCGTGCTCGCCTTGACCGAGTTCCTGCGCCAGGCCAAGGTCGTCGGCGCTTACCTGGAGTTCTACGGCGAGGGCGTGCCGGGCCTGACCATCGGCGACCGCGCCACCATCTCCAACATGGCCCCGGAATACGGCGCCACGGCCGCCATGTTCTCCATCGATGAACAGACGCTGACCTATCTGCGCCTGACCGGCCGCAGCGACGAGCAGGTCAAGCTGGTCGAGACCTACGCCAAGGAAGCCGGCCTGTGGTCGGACAGCCTGGTGAATGCCGAGTTCGAGCGCGTGCTGACGTTCGACCTGTCGTCGGTCGTGCGCAACATGGCTGGCCCGTCGAACCCGCATCGCCGCCTGCCGGTGTCGGCGCTCAAGGAGCGCGGCATCGCGGTCGACCTCGACAAGGCCAAGGCCCAGGAAGCCGACGGCCTGATGCCGGATGGCGCGGTCATCATCGCTGCCATCACCTCGTGTACCAACACCTCCAACCCGCGCAACGTGATTGCCGCCGGCCTGATTGCGCGCAATGCCCGCCGTCTCGGTCTGCTGCGCAAGCCGTGGGTGAAGTCGTCGCTGGCGCCGGGCTCCAAGGTCGTCGAGCTGTATCTGAAGGAAGCCGGCCTGCTCGAAGATCTCGAAGCGCTGGGCTTTGGCATCGTGGCGTTCGCCTGCACGACCTGCAACGGCATGTCCGGCGCGCTGGATCCGAAGATTCAGCAGGAAATCATCGACCGTGACCTGTATACCACTGCCGTGCTGTCGGGCAACCGCAACTTCGACGGCCGCATCCACCCGTATGCCAAGCAGGCCTTCCTAGCCTCGCCGCCGCTGGTCGTGGCCTATGCCATTGCCGGCACCATCCGCTTCGACATCGAGCAGGATGTGCTGGCCGTGGTTGATGGCAAGGAGATCCGTCTCAAGGACATCTGGCCGTCGGATGACGAGATCGATGCCTTGGTGGCGAAGTCGGTGAAGCCGGCCCAGTTCAACCAGATCTACATCCCGATGTTCGAGAAGAAGGACTCGGAGAGGGCCGCCTCGCCGCTCTATGCCTGGCGCGAGATGAGCACCTACATCCGTCGTCCGCCGTACTGGGAAGGCGCGCTGGCCGGCGAGCGCACGCTCAAGGGCATGCGTCCGCTGGCCATCCTGCCGGACAACATCACCACCGATCACCTATCGCCGTCGAACGCGATCGTGATGAACTCGGCGGCTGGCGAGTACCTGCACAAGATGGGCCTGCCGGAAGAGGACTTCAATTCCTACGCCACCCACCGCGGCGACCACCTCACCACCCAGCGCGCGACCTTCGCCAACAAGGAGCTGGTCAACGAGATGGCCGTGGTCGACGGCCAGGTCAAGAAGGGCTCGCTCGCCCGCGTCGAGCCGGAAGGCAAGGTCATGCGCATGTGGGAAGCCATCGAGACCTACATGAACCGCAAGCAGAACCTGATCATTGTCGCCGGTGCCGACTACGGTCAGGGCAGCTCGCGTGACTGGGCCGCCAAGGGCGTACGTCTGGCCGGGGTCGAGGTGATCGTGGCCGAGGGCTTCGAGCGCATCCATCGCACCAACCTGATCGGCATGGGCGTGCTGCCGCTAGAGTTCAAGCCGGGCACCACGCGCCTAACGCTGGGCATCGACGGCACTGAAACCTACGATGTGGAAGGTGAGCTGACACCGCGTGCTACGCTGACGCTGGTGATAAATCGTCGCAACGGCGAGGTTGTGCGTGTGCCGATGACCTGTCGTCTCGATTCCGATGAAGAAGTATCCGTGTATGAAGCGGGTGGCGTGTTGCAGCGCTTTGCCAAGGACTTCCTGGAGGCTACGGCGACTGCCTGATGCTCCCAAGTTCGCGGCGTGTGGGACGATTGCACCCTGTCAAACACGCCGTGAATACGTCCCTGTAGGCTCTCACGCGCCATCCTTGGCGCGTGAAGGTTTGACTGAGTGCATCCGTACCACGCGCCTCGCCAATGTCCGGGTTTCGGGCGTGGTGGTCGGTTATGGATGAGTGCTAAATGGGCGGTTACTTTTAATTGAGTGAGACACAAACATCATGATTCATCCCCCCCAGATTAAAGTGCCTGCCACCTATATCCGTGGCGGCACCTCCAAGGGTGTGTTCTTCCGTCTGCAGGATCTGCCGCCCAGTTGTCAGGTGCCCGGCGCGTCTCGCGATCAGCTATTCATGCGCGTGATCGGCAGCCCAGACCCCTATGCCGCACACATCGATGGCATGGGCGGAGCGACCTCGTCGACCTCGAAGTGCGTGATCCTGTCGAAGAGCAGCGAGCCAGATCATGATGTCGACTATCTCTATGGTCAGGTCTCCATCGACAAGGCGTTCGTGGACTGGAGCGGCAACTGCGGCAACCTGTCCACGGCGGCGGGTGCGTTCGCGCTTCACGCCGGTTTGGTGGATGCCTCGCGCATCCCTGACAACGGCACCTGCGTGGTAAGGATCTGGCAGGCCAATATCAAGAAAACCATCATTGCCCATGTGCCGGTGACGAACGGTCAGGTGCAGGAAACCGGTGATTTCGAACTCGATGGCGTGACCTTTCCCGCAGCGGAGATTGTCCTTGAGTTCATGGACCCCTCCGATGATGGCGAGGAGGGTGGCTCCATGTTCCCCACGGGTAACTTAGTGGATGATCTGGATGTGCCCGGCATCGGTACGTTGAAAGCCACGATGATCACAGCCGGTATCCCTACGGTGTTCGTTAATGCCGCTGATATTGGTTACACCGGCACGGAGCTGCGTGAACAGATCAATACCGATGCCGCTGCACTGAAGCGTTTTGAAGCGATTCGAATTGCCGGTGCCTTGCGTATGGGTTTGATCAAAACCCCGGAAGAAGCGGCAACCCGCCAGCACACGCCAAAAATCGCTTTTGTCGCGCCACCGACCGACTATGTCTCGTCTAGCGGTAAGCTGATCAAAGCCTCGGAGGTAGACCTGTTGGTTCGTGCATTGTCCATGGGCAAGCTGCATCACGCCATGATGGGTACTGCTGCGGTGGCGATTGGAACCGCCGCGGCAATTCCGGGCACGCTGGTGAGTCTTGCTGCAGGTGGCGAGGCGCGCGAAGCGGTGCGCTTCGGGCATCCGTCCGGCACGTTGCGTGTTGGGGCTGCGGCCAGCCAAGTCAACGGGCAGTGGACGGTGACCAAAGCCATTATGAGCCGTAGTGCGCGTGTGCTTATGGAAGGCTGGGTGAGGGTGCCTGGTGATGCGATCTAACGATTAGTGTTTTCTTGACTGTGCGTATGAAAGGACCCGCAATATGCGGGTCTTTTTTGGCACTGATTAGGCCATGAAATCACAACTTAAAAATCTTTATGAGATTGATTCTCATTTATTGAGTTGATGCTGTTTTGCCCGTACAATTTCAGTCATGAAAAATGCCTATTTAGCCGACGACCCCTTGCATGAACACGCTGAAACGGTGGCCTATCCGGTTTTAGCCGGCATTGTGTTGCTTCACGCGTTGTTACTCACTGGATTGTTTATGTTTCAGCGGGTCAGCGACCCCGTTCGCATAGATGTGCTGTCGGTTCGCATGCTGCAGGCATCACCCCCTGTGGATGCCCCGGTGAAGCCTGTGCCGGTCAAGCCACAACCTGTACCTAAACCATTGCCCAAGCCTGAAATTAAGCGGTTTAAGACAGATGAGCCGGCACCGGCGCTACCCACACCAGAACCTAAGTCCTTGCCACCCGTACAGCCGCCACAGCCTACGCCCAAGCCTGTTGAGCAGCCGCAGGAGCCCGCGTTGGCTGCTCCGGTCGTGCCGCCCCGTTTTGATGCGGCTTATCTGAACAATCCAGCGCCGAGCTATCCGGCTTTATCGCGACGCAATGGCGAGGCCGGTAAGGTGCTGTTACGTGTGCACGTGAGCAGCGACGGAAAACCCCAGCAAATCGATTTGCAACGAAGCAGTGGCTACAGCCGGCTCGATGATGCAGCGATCGCAGCGGTGCGCCAGTGGCGATTTATCCCGGCAAAACGGGGCGATGAAAATCTGACGGAGTGGGTGCTAGTGCCCCTCGTATTCAAGTTAACCAATTAATTAAGGCTGAGTGAGCATCATGGGTTTTCAACATTTCATGGATCAGGCTGATGGCGTTGCATTAAGCATTCTGGCCATTTTGTTCGTCATGTCGGTGGGTACTTGGTACTACATTGTGACCAAAGGCTGGCGCTATTGGGGCGCTCAGAATCGCTCTCGTGATTTCGTTCGTGGTTTTTGGGCCGCACCTAGCCTCGAAGCTGTGGCGCGCAAGCTGCGCAGCACGGGTATTACCGATCCGTTCTCACACTTAGTGCATCACGGGTTTACGGCCGTTGAGCAACATCAGTCGCGCCAGAACAACTCGCTGGTGGAAGCCGGCTCGGCTGAAGACTTTTTGACGCGTTCGTTGAAGCGCGCCATCGATCAAGACAAAGCGCGCTTAGAGGGCGGTTTGACCTTCCTTGCTACGGTGGCCTCGAGTGCGCCGTTTGTGGGCTTGTTCGGCACGGTATGGGGTATCTACCACGCGCTCATGGCCATCAGCGTGAGTGGGCAGGGTGGGTTAGATCAAGTTGCAGGCCCTGTGGGTGAGGCACTGATCATGACCGGGCTCGGATTGGCGGTGGCCATCCCCAGTGCCGTTGCCTACAACGTTTTCGTGCGTCTAAACCGCAATACGTTGGTTCAGCTGAACTCCTTTGCCCACGATGTCTTTGCTTTCCTTTCGACGGGTTTGGCGACGGGCTCATTACTGCACGATGTAGAGAAAACGTCGGAGCGCATGATCTCTCGTATCCAGCAATCACGGGATAATCAGGAGTAATTCGATGGCATTTGGATCGTTTGAACAAGGCGACGAGATTGAAGCCAATGCCGAAATCAACATGGTGCCGTTTATCGACATCATGCTGGTCTTGCTCATCATTTTTATGATTACAGCACCGCTGATGACGCATGCGGTCAAGGTGGATTTACCACAAGCCACTGCAAAACCCTTAGCAGCAGCCAGTAAGCCGGTTGACATTGCGGTGTTGGCGGACGGTCGTCTTTTGGTGAATGGGGCTGAGGTGGCAGTCAGCGCATTACCAACCTATCTCAAGCAATTTAAACCTGAGAGCGAAGTACATCTGCGTGCCGACCGTAAGACGGACTACGAAGTGGTGGCTCTCGTGTTGTCTTCGGCTGTTGAAGCGGGTTTAGCCAAAGTTGGTTTCGTTACCGATTTACCGCCCTCCACTTAAGGATTAGTAATGCTTAAAACAACTTTACTGCGTCTTCATGCCTGGCTCGGTATAACGGCAGGCCTGGTCATTGCATTAGTCGGTAGTACCGGTGCAATGATGGCCTTTGAGCCACAGATTTTACGCCTATTAAATCCCGGCATCCTTGAGTTGGAGCCCGCAGCGGGTCAGGTGATGCTTAGCCCGCAAGCATTGTATCGAGAAATTCAACGGGCTGAACCCAATCGCCCGCTGCAGGCATTAACCCTGAGTGGGCAACCTGATCGTCCGGCACAGGTTATCTTTACGTCGGCGAAAAGCCCTAAAGGTGAATCAGTGGGGGTGGATCCCTACACCGGCGCTCTATTGCCTGAGCCTACAGGTGAAGCCGCTTTCGAGTGGATAGAGGATCTTCATCGCAATTTGTTGGTCGATAAAGTGGGCAAGGCGGTTACTGGGGTGTCCGCATTCGTTCTGATTTTTATGTCGCTGAGTGGTCTTTACCTGCGCTGGAAGCGCCGACCTCGAGGTATCGGTGGTTGGTTAGGCTACCATCGCGGCCTAAATGGTCGGGCATGGCGCTTTCAGTTGCATAGCGTGGCGGGCACTTGGCTATTTGCCCTGTTTATTTTTTCAGCGGCGACGGGATTGAGCTGGTCCTACGATTGGTATAAGGCGGGAATCTACCAAGTGCTGTCTGTGGAGATGCCTAAGAAGCCTAAGCCCGGCCCTAAAGAGGTTATTACGGCGGAGCAATTCGATGGGTATCTGGCGTCGGTTTGGCCGCGTTTGCAAGCTGAATTGCCGGCTTATGACAGTGTCACGGTGCTTTTGGCCACGTTGCCCAGCGATGCCATTCGCGTGGAATATTTGGCGAAAGATTCGCCGCATATTCGTGCGAAGAACACCCTCACGTTTAGCCCATCAGGTGATGTGTTGTCGCATAAGCGCTTTGCTGAAAAGCCGTGGGGCGAGCAAATCACTGCATCGTGGAAAATGCTTCACACCGGGCAATACTGGGGCTGGTCCGGTCAACTTATGATGATGTTAAGCAGCCTGTCTTTGCTAGGTTTTGCTTGGCTGGGCATCAGCTTATTCCGTTCGCGGACGACGCCGCGCTAAGTCATATAGCGCGGCGCAAAAATAAGGGCTGAGGCTGATCTGCCGAGGCGTGATACACCTCGCTGAAGTCTGCCAGGCCTTTCAGCGCCACTTCGGCATCTTTATCATCGCGAATAGCGAAGGCATCAAAGCCAACACGCGACTGATAAAACAGTGTGTCTTTGAAAATATCGCCAACGGCGCGCAGTTCGCCTGTAAAGCCAAAGCGCGTGCGCAGAAGGTACGCCGTGGAGTAGCCGCGGCCATCCGCAAACGCTGGGAACTCAACGGCAACTAAATCGAGCTCAGAAACCATGTCCGCGATTTGCTCGGCAAACTGGTCTGGCTTTAGTTGCACGCCCTTGCGGCCCGCATGAGCTAGAACTTGAGCGCGGTGGCAAAGGAGGGTGTCTAGGCCGACCAGCACATCCCCTGCAGGCAGAGATAAATTGCCGTCAATAGCATCCACACGGGTATAGGTATCGGCGGCAATGGCGCCGTTTTTAATCAGCGTTGGCATAAACGCGCTCCTTAAAGACGGCAATGCCGACACGACGGTAAGTGCTGAGGAAAGTCTCGCCGGACAGACGCAGATCGAGGTAGGTATTGAGGATTTCCTCAATCACTTCCGCCATGTCATCGGCTTCAAACGATGGGCCGAGGATGTCGCCAATGCTGGCATCGTGCCCGGACGAGCCACCCAATGAAACTTGGTAGAACTCGGCGCCTTTTTTATCGACACCGAGAATCCCGATATGGCCCACATGGTGATGACCGCAGGCATTCATACAACCCGAGATATTCAGGTCGAGCGGGCCGAGGTCATACACCTCTTCCAGATCCTGATAGCGACGTTGGATTGCTTCGGCAATGGGGATAGATTTGGCATTGGCCAGCGAGCAGTAGTCTCCACCGGGGCAGCAGATGATGTTGGTCAGGAAGCCAATGTTGGCAGTGTCAAAACCCAACGTTTTCAATTCAGCGTAAAGCGCTGGCAGATCCGATTGCTTCACATCCGCGAGCACGATGTTTTGTTCGTGCGTGGTGCGTAACTCACCAAAGCTGAATGTGTCAGCAAGGCCAGCAACGGCTTCCATTTGTTCGGCGGTGATATCACCGGGTGCAATACCCACTTGCTTCAGCGATAACGTGACAATGGCGTAGCCCGGCACTTTATGTGCCGACACATTGCGATGGACCCAGTTATCAAACACAGCATCATGTGCGCGAGCAGCGGTGAGCTCAGCAGAAATGGCGGGCAGTGACTCATAAGCAGGCGCAGTAAAGAAGCCGGCAAGGCGCTCAAATTCAGCACTCGGAACTGTCAATGGGCCGTTTTGGAGATGCTTGAACTCAGCTTCCACTTGCTCGGCAAAAACCGCAGGGGTGAGGGCCTTAACCAAGATTTTGATACGGGCTTTGTATTTGTTGTCGCGGCGACCATGCAGGTTGTACACGCGCAGCACGGCATCCAAATAGGCGATCAAATCCTGACGCGGCAGGAACTCACGAATAATAGAGCCAATGATGGGGGTTCGACCCAGGCCGCCACCCACCATGATTTTGTAGCCAACTTCACCCGCGGCATTGCGAACAATGTACACACCAATGTCATGCACCTGCGTGGCGGCACGATCAATCTCAGGAAGTGCGTTCACGGCAATTTTGAACTTGCGTGGCAGGAAGGCGAATTCCGGATGGAAGGTCGACCACTGACGAATTAATTCGCAGGTAGGGCGCGGATCTTCAATCTCACCGGCGACAACACCCGCGAATTGGTCGGTGGTGGTGTTGCGAATACAGTTACCACTGGTTTGGATGGCATGCATCTCGACCTGAGCTAACTCCGCCAGAATTTCTGGCACATCGGCCAGGGCAGGCCAGTTCAGCTGGAAATTCTGACGTGTGCTGACATGAGCATAGCCACGATCGTAATGACGGGAGATATCCGCAATTTTGCGCAGCTGATCGCTAGAGAGCATGCCGTACGGCACGGCAATGCGCAGCATGGGCGCATAGCGCTGAACATAGAGACCGTTCTGCAAGCGCAATGGGCGGAACTCATCTTCGCTGAGCTGACCAGCGAGGTAGCGCTGAGTCTGGTCACGGAACTGGCGAACGCGGTCGTCGACAATTTTTTGGTCATACGCATCGTAGCGATACATGCGGGTTCATCCACAGGGTATAGAAGGCGCGCAGAATAACAGCGCAGACTCGTCAGTGAAAATGGAATTTGTTGACCGTGCTTATCAGTAATGCTGCTTGATTAAAGATTATGCGTACAGTTTGTCCAACAATCGACGAACGAACCGGCAAGTGCAAATGCCTGTGCTAGGATGCCGAGCATCCGTAAAGAGTAGCTTTTTTCCTATGACGTTTCGCGCTCAAGACAGTCTCGCTGAACAAATTGCGCATCATCTCGAAAGGCAGATCGTTACCGGCGATTTGGTCGAGGGCGAACGCATTCAGGAAATGCGCATTGTCGCGGAGTTGGAAGTCAGTCGCGGCTCAGTGCGCGAGGCGCTATTGATTTTGCAGCGTCGGCATCTCATTGATATTTTTCCGCGTCGCGGCGCAGTTGTGACGGAGTTAACTCCAGCACTGGTGAAAAGTTTGTATGAAGTGCTGAACCTGCAACTGAGCTTGGTGGTTAGGCGGTGGGCTGAGGTGTGGCAGCAAGCCGGCCTTGAACCCTTTATGGAGGGTATTCAGCACATCCAAGAGGCTGTTGTTGAGGAAGATACGGAGCTGTTTTTTGAGCGCAGCCTAGATTGGTTGAAATCGGCCTCTGTGTTTGCAGCTAACCCCTATTTGGATCAGCAGCTCAAGGATATGCAGCCATCCGTTCGCCGTGCCTATTACTTGGCGTTGCAAATGAATAAGCGTGAGCTCGAGGAGTCCTTTAGCTTTTTACGAGGGCTTCTCGATGCGGTCTTGCTCAGGCAGTCTGAGCGCGCCGCGGAATACCTAGAAGAATTTGTGATGCATCAACGAAATTTAGTGCTTGAGTCGCTCTTTCGCGTTAAGCAAATTGAGATGGCTTGGGCTCGTCGGCACCGCCGTTAAGGAAACAGTATGCGTTTAAAATCCATCAAGCTGGCGGGCTTCAAATCCTTTGTGGACCCTACCACGGCGAGCTTTCCCACCAATTTGTCTGCGGTGGTTGGCCCCAATGGTTGCGGCAAGTCCAATATTATTGATGCGGTGCGCTGGGTCATGGGTGAAAGTTCGGCTAAAAACTTGCGCGGCGAGAACATGACCGACGTCATTTTCAATGGCGCGGTGGG
>NZ_JBXMRC010000003.1:0-179898 GCF_057084925.1 Perlucidibaca sp.
GAACGCCAGCCCAGTACCTCATGCGGATGGAGCGCTTATTTGCGCTTCATCATGTCGAAGAATTCTTCGTTGGTCTTGGCGTCTTTGAGTTTATCGAGCAGGAACTCGATGGCCGCAATTTCGTCCATGGAATGCAGCAGCTTGCGCAGAATCCAGACCTTCTTCAATTCATCGTCACCCATCAAGCGTTCTTCGCGACGCGTGCCAGACTTCTTGATGTTGATTGCCGGGAAGACGCGCTTTTCAGCGATGCGGCGATCCAGGTTGACCTCGTGGTTGCCCGTGCCCTTGAACTCTTCAAAGATCACTTCGTCCATTTTCGAACCGGTTTCGATCAGCGCCGTGGCGATGATGGTCAGCGAGCCGCCCTCTTCGATGTTACGTGCTGCACCGAAGAAACGCTTTGGACGTTCCAGCGCATGAGCATCAACACCGCCGGTGAGCACTTTGCCGGAGCTTGGAATCACCGTGTTGTAGGCGCGCGCTAAACGCGTGATGGAGTCGAGCAAGATGACCACATCTTTTTTGTGCTCGACCAAGCGCTTGGCTTTTTCCAACACCATTTCGGCAACCTGAACGTGACGCGCAGGCGGTTCGTCGAAGGTCGAGGCCACCACTTCGCCACGCACCGTGCGCTGCATTTCGGTAACTTCTTCTGGGCGCTCATCGATCAGCAGCACGATCAGGTAAGAGTCCGGATTGTTGCGTGCGATGGACTGTGCCAGCGTCTGCAAGAGCATGGTTTTACCGGCTTTCGGCGGTGCCACGATAAGCGAGCGCTGACCTTTGCCAAACGGCGCAATCAGATCGATGGTGCGTGCCGTGACATCTTCCGTGGAGCCGTTACCCAGCTCCATGAACATGCGCACGGTCGGGAACAATGGCGTCAGGTTTTCAAACAGGATCTTGTTACGGGCGCTTTCTGGCGAGTCCAGGTTGATCTGGTTGACCTTAAGCAGGGCAAAGTAACGCTCAGTTTCCTTGGGCGGGCGAATCGTGCCGGTGATGGTGTCGCCAGTACGCAAATTGAAGCGACGAATTTGCGATGGGCTGACATAAATGTCATCCGGGCCGGCCAGGTAGGAACCTTCAGAGGAACGCAGAAAGCCGAAGCCGTCAGACAAGATTTCCAGAACGCCATCACCATAAATCTCTTCGCCGTTTTTAGCGTGAGTTTTAAGAATGGCAAAAATGATGTCTTGTTTGCGGTTGCGGGCCATGCTTTCCAGGCCCATCGTTTCGGCGATCTTGATGAGTTCGCCAATCGGCATTTTCTTTAGTTCGGTGAGGTTCATACCGTGGTTTCAATTAGAAATAAAAGGATTAAGCACATCTAAGCTGAGCCTGAAAGGCTAAGTCGTTCGGCAAGGGACCACTGGCGTTGGTAGGTGCTAACGGGTTACAGGGCGCAGAGATCGAAGAGAACGGATGCAACGAAGATGGCGTGTTGAGAACGGTGACGCCCGAATGGGCGTCACCGACATGACTTATATAGTGGAGTCGATGAACGCTGTCAACTGGGACTTGGACAACGCGCCGACTTTCGTTGCTGCAATCGCGCCGCCTTTGAAGAGGGTCAGCGTTGGAATGCCGCGAACACCGAACTTGGCGGCCGTTGCGCCGTTGTCGTCAACATTGACCTTAACGATCTTGATACGGCCGGCATATTCGCCTGCAATTTCATCCAAAACCGGTGCGATCATTTTGCACGGGCCACACCAAGGGGCCCAGTAGTCCACCAAAACGGGGACATCAGACTGCAAAACATCGGCTTCAAAATTGGCGTCATTGGTGTTGACGATCAGTTCGCTGCTCATCGCGGCACTCCGCATGTGGGATCAAGTGGTTGTTGATAATAGCACCGTCTATTGCAAAAGCATGCAAGACAGATGCAATCAACGCTGGGTAAACTCCAGCTAGTATTAAAATTTATCGAGTCAATGCAAAGGAGCGCGCTGCGCATGACCAGACCGCTGCGCTTAGATGATGGCCTAATGGCCGCTGTCGATTTAGGTTCAAACAGTTTTCATTTGGCGATTGCGCGCTTAGATCATGGGGTCATTCGCGTAACCGAAAGCTTGTCTGAAAAAGTGCAACTTGCCGCTGGTTTGGATGCAGATGGCAACCTCGATGAGGCCGCTCAGGAACGCGGACTGGCGTGTTTGTCCCGCTTTGCACAGCAGTTGCATGGTGTTGAGCCGAAGCGGCTACGCATCGTGGCCACCAACGCGTTGCGGGTGGCTAAAAATGCCCGCGAGTTTGTTCGCAAAGCTGAACTTATTTTGAATCACCCGATTGAAATTATTGCGGGTCGTGAAGAGGCGCGTCTGATTTATGTCGGCGTGTCACAAACACTGGCCAGTGAAGGCAAGCGGTTAGTCGTAGATATTGGCGGTGGCTCGACCGAGTTCATTATCGGTACGGGTGTGGAGCCGATACTGACCGAGTCCCTGCACATGGGCTGTGTCAGTTTTACGCAGCGCTTTTTCCCTGATGGCGCACTGAGTGCGAAAGCACTGGATCGTGCTATTACGGCTGCTAAACAAGAGATTGCGGGCATTCAGTCGGCCTATGAGGACCTAGGTTGGGACAGTGCTGTCGGCTCTTCGGGCACCATCAAAGCCGTTCGAACCGTGGTGCAGCAGTTGGGCTGGGCCTCTACCGATGGCCGCATCACCTCCGACAGCATGGCTAAATTGCGAGAGCGAATCCTGGAAGCTCGCGATGTGCGGGATATCGATTTGCCCGGCCTAAAAGAAGATCGCCGCCTCATCATGCCGGCGGGCTTCGCGATTGTTTCTGCGATTTTTGAAGCCTTTCATCTCGACACCTTGGATTACTCCGACGGTGCCTTACGCGAAGGCGTGCTACATGATTTGTTGGGCCGCTTTCAGCAAGGCGATATTCGCGATAACACGGTGAGTTCCTTGCAGGCACGGTATAGCGTAGACCCCGCACTCGGTGAGCGTGTCTCGGATACTGCGTGGCAACTCTTCCAGCAAACCGAAGGTGCCCTGTGTTTGCGTGAAGAAGATGCTGCCGTGTTAATTCGCGCCGCCCGTTTGCATGAAATTGGTAAGGCGATTTCCCACTCGGGCTATCACAAGCACGGTGCTTACCTGCTCCAGCACTCCGATATGGCGGGGTTTTCGCGACCTGAACAAGAGTCAATGGCGCAGCTCGTAGCCTGCCATCGCCGTCGCCTTCGCCCTGAACATTACACCGCGCTATTAAGTATTGGTGGCCTGCCGCTATTCCGACTGTGCTTGCTGTTGCGATTAGCGGTGCTGCTGCACCACAGCCGCAGCCGTGAGCCTTTGCCTGCGATTAAATTGCATACCGATGGACAGACTTTTGAGGTGCGCTTTCCGCGGGGTTGGTTGGCGAGCCACCCGCTGACGCAAGCGGACCTTAATGAGGAGAAAGGCTATTTTGACGCCATCGGGCTGGCGCTGGATTATGCCTAAGGCATGATCCAGCGCTGCCTGAGCGTCTAGCGTTAGGTCAGTTTTTTCAGCAGCACTTGCTGGGCAATATGGGGAGGCTCCTCACCCGCATCGGCACGCAACCACTCACCACTCGGCTGTAACAACCAAGCTTGCGTGTTGTCCAACAAGTACGTGTTAAGGCCTTCCTCGATGACCCGGTCCCTCAACGTCGGGTCGAGAATGGGGAAGCAAGTCTCTACGCGTTGAAACAGGTTGCGATCCATCCAGTCCGCACTAGAGCAAAAGACTTTGGGGTCGCCGCCGTTCTCAAAATAAAACACACGCGTGTGTTCAAGAAAGCGCCCAACAATAGAGCGTACGGTGATGTTTTCTGAAATGCCGGGGATGCCCGGGCGCAGGCAACACACAGAGCGCACAATTAAATCAATGCGAACCCCCGCCTGCGAGGCCTTAATCAGGGCCTGCATAATATGCTTCTCGGTCAGCGAATTGATTTTCACAATGATGCGACCAGGAATGCCGGAGGCTGCGTTTTGCGCTTCTTGCTCAATCATATGCAGCAGTTGCGGGTGCAGTGTGAACGGCGCGTGCAGCAATTGCTTCAGGCGTAATACGCGCCCCATGCCGGTGAGCTCTTGGAAGATTTTGTGCACATCTTCGGCCATTTCCGGATTGGCGGTGAGCAGACCATAGTCAGTGTATAGGCGCGCATTGCCAGCATGATAGTTGCCAGTGCCTAAGTGTACGTAGCGCATTAGCTTTCGACCTTCGCGCCGCACGACCAGAATCATTTTCGCGTGGGTTTTATAGCCGACAATGCCATACACCACGATGGCGCCGGCTTGTTGCAGCTTATTTGCGACTTCAATGTTGGACTCTTCATCGAACCGAGCGCGCAGCTCGATGACCGCGGTAACTTCTTTTCCGTTACGCGCAGCCTCGGCCAGCACATTGACGATTTCTGAGTCAGGACCGGAGCGATACAGCGTTTGCTTGATCGCCAATACATTCGGGTCGCGCGCGGCTTGACGCAGGAAATCAATAACTGGGGCAAACGACTCAAAGGGGTGCATAAGCAAAATATCTTGCTGTTGCATGGCCTCAAAAATGTTGTCGGCCTTTTGCAAAACGCTCGGGATGCGCGGGCGGAATGGCGGGAATTTTAAGTTGGGGCGATCAAAGTTAGACAGCATGCGCGCCAAATTCACCGGGCCATTACATTGGTACAACGCCTCATCCGGAAGACCAAATTGCTTTAATAAATAATCGATGATGCTGCGTGGGCAATTGTCGGCCACCTCTAAACGCACCGCCGCGCCATAACGGCGAGACAGTAACTCGCCCTTCAGCGCCAAAGCCAAGTCTTCGGCGTCTTCGTCCACGTTCATGTCGGCATTTCGGGTAACGCGAAATTGGTAGCAACCGTTCGCGGTCATGCCGGGAAAAAGCTCGGAGACATGTTCGTGAATAATGGAAGACAACATCACGTGCTGATCACCGCCATCACTGATCTCATCCGGAAGACGAATGACGCGAGGTAGGGAGCGCGGTGCAGGAACAACGGCGAGTGACATCTGCCGACCGAAGGCATCTTTGCCATCCAGCGAGACAATAAAGTTCAGCGACTTGTTCACGAGTCGCGGAAACGGGTGAGCAGGATCAAGGCCAATGGGTGTGAGCACCGGCAGAACTTGCTCCTTGAAGTACTTCCGTACCCAAACGGATTGTTTCTCGTTCCATTCTTCGCGGCGTAAAAAGCGGATATTTTCAGCGGCCAGCGCAGGCAGCAGCTCTTCATTCAAAATCCGATACTGCCGATCCACCGCCGCATGACAAATCTGTGAGATTTGCTTTAGCACATCGTGTGGCATTAGTCCGTCCGGGCCGGGCGCACTGCGTCCAAAAGAAACTAATTGCAGCAGCCCAGCCACGCGAATTTCAAAAAACTCATCCAAATTGCGCGAGAAAATGAGCAGGAAAATCAGTCGCTCTATGAGCGGGTGGCGCGCATCAGTTGCCTGCTCAAGTACGCGTAAATTGAAGTCGAGAATGCTGAGTTCGCGATTCAAATACAGTGCAGGGTTTTGCAAATCAATGGTGTCCAACGAGGCCGTCATGTAACGCATCCGTTTAGCTTTCATGACATTAGATCTCAGTTTAATGACAGGCGTATTGCACTGTCTTAGCGACTGCCGGTAATTTCTCTTTCACGCAACAGGCGCGCGGCCTCGGGCGCAAAGTAGGTCAGAATGCCATCGGCCCCTGCCCGCTTGAAGGCCAGTAAGGATTCTAAAATCACGGCCTCACGATTCAGCCAGCCTTGTTGAAACGCTGCCACATGCATCGCGTATTCGCCACTGACTTGATAGGCAAAAGTAGGCACTGCAAATTGATCTTTCACTGTTTTTACGATATCGAGGTAGGGCATTCCAGGCTTCACCATAACCATATCCGCACCTTCGGCGATATCCATAGCGACCTCGTGCAGCGCTTCATCTCCGTTGGCAGGGTCCATTTGGTAGCTGAATTTATTGCCACCTTTTAAATTCCCCGCGGAGCCGACGGCGTCGCGAAAGGGGCCGTAGTAACTGGAGGCATACTTGGCGGCGTAAGACAGGATACTGACGTTGATGTGTCCGGCAGCTTCTAGTGCATCACGAATTGCCCCAATTCGGCCGTCCATCATGTCAGAGGGTGCCACAATATCGGCGCCTGCATCTGCCTGCGATACCGCCTGTTTCACCAGTGCTGCAACCGTGACATCGTTAAGCACATAGCCGGCTTCATCGAGAATGCCGTCTTGCCCATGTACGGTGAAGGGGTCTAGGGCTACATCGGTAATGATGCCCAGATCAGGGTATGCCGCTTTCAATGCACGGGTGGCTCGTTGCGCCAAACCCTCAGGGTTCCATGCCTCCTCCGCCAATAGTGACTTAGCTTCTGGTGGTGTGACCGGAAACAAGGCCAGTGCAGGAATGCCCAGTGCGACCCATTCGGCACAGGCGCTTACGAGGCGGTCAATGGATAAGCGTTCAACGCCGGGCATGGAGGCCACAGGCTCGCACCGATTCTCGCCTTCCAGCACAAAGACCGGGTAGATTAAATCGTTGGCGCTCAGACTATGCTCTCGCACCAAGCGCCGGGCCCACGCATTAGCACGTAAGCGGCGCAGGCGAGTGGCGGGGTAAGGGGCGCGTAAGGGCATAGCGTGGGGCATGTCATTTCTCTGTGTGGTCAGTCCGTGACTCAAGCTTAGCGTAATGCTCTCTTCTAGACACGATGGCAGCTCGCCTTACGCATGATAGAGTCGGCCATATTTTTAGGGACTCATCAGTCATGACTCAAGACGTCACCGATGTTGCAGCACTTCAAGCCAAGCAGGAGCGCCTGCAAGCGCTGCAAATGCAATTAATGAACGGCTTTAATCTCACGCCGTTTAATCAGCATATTGGCGCTCGTATTGTCTCGGTCACGGAAACGGAAGTGCGTGCTGAAATTGCTATGCAGCCCTGTTTAGTGGGCAATGTCTTTAAGCAGATCTTGCACGGTGGAGTGATTGCGACCTTGCTCGACAATGTGGGTGGCGTTGCTGCGATGACAGCGGCGTATGCGCGTTTGAAAGGCGAGCCGCGTGAAGAAAAAATGCGCCGTATGGGTCAGTTAGGCACGATCGATATGCGGATTGACTACCTGCGTCCGGGGCGCGGCGAGCAGTTCACAGCGATAGGCCGAGTGGTGCGCGTGGGCAGCAAGATCTGTGCAACGCAAATGGAATTGCGCAATGAGCAAGATGTGCTCATTGCGACGGGCAATGCAGTATTCCACTTTTAAGCCTTACTGCGTTAACGCTTCCAGCTCATCGTTTTTACTGAGCCAGTCAGACTCTGCCTTGGCGAGTGCAGTTTGGGTCTCTGACTGCTTGGCTAGGGTCTGCTTCAGCTGCGCGGCATTCGCGGTCTCATAAATAGTCGACGCACTAAGGGCTTTCGCGCAGGCCTCGAGCGTCGCTTGATGTTCAGCCATTGCTGCCTCGAGTTTTACCAGTTGCTGCTGAAGCGACCGAATATCCGCGGAGCGCACAACTTTTTTTGGCGATGCGCTAGCGTCTGTCTTGGGCTCAGTAGCAGCGACTTTAGGTTGCGTTTTGGCCGTGGCCTGCGCAGAAGCCGTTACGGCCGCGCGTGCAGTTTCTGCTCGCCACTTTCTCAGCCACTGTGTGTAATCGTCTAGGTCGCCATCGAAACGCTCGACGCGACCATTGCAGACTAGCCAGAGCTCATCGCAAATCACCGACACCATGTTGCGATCATGCGAAACCAATACTACGGCGCCTTCAAAGGCTTGGACGGCGACGAGCAGGGCATGTCGCAAAGAGAGGTCCAAATGGTTGGTGGGCTCATCGAGTAGCAAGACGTTAGGCCGTTGCCAAATAATTAGCGCGAGGGCTAGTCGAGCTTTCTCGCCGCCGGAAAATGGCGCGATGATGGAGGTGACGCGTTCCCCGCCAAAGCCGAAGCCACCCAGAAAGTTACGTAAGCTCAGCTCGTCTGTTTTCGGGCTAATGCGCTGCAGCATCAGCAAGGGCGTTGCCTTGACATCGAGATGGTCAACCTGATGTTGGGCGAAATAACCAATGCGCGTGTGCTCACTGATGAGTCGAGTCCCATTCAGCAGCGGGAGCTCCCCCACCATCGCTTTCACTAGAGTTGACTTGCCTGCGCCATTGGGTCCGAGCAGGCCAATGCGGGCGCCGGGATATAGGCCCACATCAACACCGGTTAACCACGGGGTTTTGTCGTAGCCAATATTGGCTTCATCGAGGCGCATGAGTGGGCTGGCTAATCGCTCCGGCGACTTAAAGCGAATATCCAAGCCCGAGTCCACTTGTGATGGCGCCGTGAGTGTCATGCGCTCCAAGGCTTTTAAACGACTCTGTGCTTGACGCGCTTTTGTGGCTTTGGCGCGGAAGCGCTCCACAAAGGAGGTGAGATGAGCCACCTGTTGCTGCTGCTTTTCGAAAGCCTGCTGTTGCTGTGCTAGGCGTTCCGCGCGGGTGCGTTCAAACGTGGAGTAATTGCCGCGATAATGCGTGAGTACGCCGTGTTCGATGTGTAGGGTGTGCTCAATCACCGCATCCAAAAAATCACGGTCATGCGATACCACGAGTAGCGTGCCCGGGTATGCGCGTAGCCAGTCTTCTAGCCAAATAATGGCATCCAGGTCGAGATGGTTGGTGGACTCATCGAGCAGTAGTAAATCAGATCGGCACATCAGTGTTTGCGCCAGATTGATACGCATGCGCCAGCCGCCGGAAAACTCAGCAACGGGTCGTTGTTGATCGCCCTCTGCAAAACCTAAACCAGCCAACAATTGTGCAGCCCGCGAACGGGCGGTGTAGCCGTCTATGCTTTCGTAGCGAGCAAACAGATTGCCCATTTCGGTGCCATCAATACCGTCAAGATCATTCAGGCGTAAATCGAGTTCGCGCCACTCGGCGTCACCGTCCAGCACGTACTCAATGGCCGGTTGATCCAGTGCCTCGACCTCCTGCGCCATATGCGCAACTACCCAACCTGCTGGTCGAGTTAGGGTGCCTGCGTCGGCTTGCAGTTCGCGTCGCAAAAGCGCAAAGAGCGAGCTTTTGCCGCAACCATTATTGCCCGTAAGCCCGACTTTCCAGCCAGGGTGCAAGGTGAAGCTGGCCTTTTCAAAGAGGGGGCGGCCGCTACGAAGCAGGCTAAGGTTCTCGGCAAAAATCATGGTGAGCTCGCAGCAAACAGGTCTTCAATCGCAGAAAAAACAACGGGCCCGAAGGCCCGTTGACTGATGCAGAGTTTACCGGACTTACGTGGCCGATGGTGCATCCTTTGCAGGTGCTATAACAGCCGGTGCTGCAGCTGCGGCTGGTACTGCGGCCGGTTTAGCGGCTGCCGGCTTGGCCACTGGCTTCGCCACCGGTTTAGCGGTTGGTTTAGCTGTGGGTTTAGCCGTTGGCTTAGCGGTTGGTTTGACTGCGGGTTTAGCTGCTGGCTTTGCTGCAGGAACGGCTGCGGGTTTAGCAGGCGCTGGCTTGGCGGCCGCTGGTTTAACTGCGGCGGGTTTGGCCGCAGGCTTTGCAGCCGGCTTGGCAGCAGCAGGCTTAGCAGCGGGCTTTGTTGCCGCAGGCTTGGCGGCAGCGGGCTTTGTTGCTGCAGGTTTTGCTGCTGCAGGTTTTGCGGCGGGCTTACTGGCAACTGGCTTGGCAGCAGCGGGCTTTGCAGCAGCTGGCTTTGCAGCAGCTGGCTTGGCGGGCGCAGGTTTTGCGGCGGGCTTAGCGGGAGCCTTTGGGGCTGCCGCCTTTTTGGCTGCAAGCGCTTCGCCTTTTAGCTTGGCTTGCACGTAGGCTTTAAGTTCACTTTTTTGTTGAAGCAAAGTGATGGCCTTGCGCGCTTGTTCATAGTCTTTTTTGGCGGCCGAAACGGCAGCTTTAGCTTCCGTCTGGGCTTGCTTAGTACGGTCATTGATGAGCTTGACCAGTTCCTTATCGCCAGTGGCTTTTACTTTGGTCAGTTGTTGTTGCAGCTTGGTTTGAACATCTTTGTAGCTGGATTCAGCTTTGTCGACGAGCTTGCGTGCGGCTTCTACATATTGCTCAGCTTCATGCTGAGCGCGCTCAACAACTTTTTGGATTTGATCGCGAACCTTGGCGGCTTGCTTCTCAACATCGGCTCTCATTTTATCCACTTGGGTCTCAACAGCACTCGCTGCTTGAGCAGCTTTGGCCTTGACCGGCGAGGCTTTCTTTTTTGCAGCGGGCATGGAGATTTCCTCTCTTGGTTTATGCATGAGTGAAGTTATCCGATGACTTTTAAAAAAGCGAGAACAAGCGCAATAGATTTAACGCATTTTGTCGGTCTGTAGCGAAATGCGGGGTGGTATTCGTAGATAAGTTAACCGTATGCTCAGATATAGGTTTATCTAATCGTTTGGAGTTGAACATGCGTCGCCTTGCTCTCACCTTAGCCGTTACTGGCACACTGCTTTTCACCAGCGTGAACACATGGGCAGCGGAGCCAACGGCCTCTGCTGCTGCCGCACCAACCCTAGCGCCCAATAATGGCAAGAAGCCGGTGGTTGACCGAGAGCAATTTGCCTACAGCATTGGCTATCTGAATGGTCAGGGTAGTGGTGAGCAAATCCCAGATCTCGACATTGAAACTTTTATGCGTGGTTTCCGTGACGCATTCGCTAAGAAAGAAAGTCTATTGACACCACAGGAGCGAACGGCTGCCATCAGTCGCTACAAAGAGCAGCGCTTAGCTGCCCTGCAAGCGGACATGGAAAAGCTGGGTAAAGAGAATGCGGATGCCGGCGCTGCTTTTCTGGAGCAAAACAGCAAGGCTGACGGCGTCGTCAGCACAGCGTCTGGCTTGCAGTATCGCCTGCTGAAGACGGGCACTGGCGCCAAACCTAAAGCTAAAGACACGATTAAAGTGCACTACGAAGGTAGCTTCTTGGACGGTACTGTTTTCGACAGCTCATACAACCGTGGCGAGCCAGCGACATTTCAGTTAGACCAAGTGATCCCTGGTTGGACCGAGGCATTACAGCTATTCCCTATGGGTACCACGGCTGAGCTTTTTGTGCCGTCGAAGTTGGGCTATGGCGAGGCAGGCGCTGGTCCTATCCCACCAAACGCATTGCTGAAATTTAAGATTGAGTTGCTGGGCATTGAAAAGCCAGCAGCCAAGGCAAAAGGCAAAAAGAAGTAAGGGTATTCCTGCTATAAAAAACCGGAGCTGAGTCTCCGGTTTTTTTTATGGCTAAAGCTTAACGCGTAGAGGTGCTATTTAACTGTGCCTCCAGCGTGCGCAACTGCTGCTCGAGTTGGTCAACCTTGGCGCGCGTTTTAGCCAGCAAGGTTTGTTGAATGTCGAATTCATCTCGCGTTAACAGGTCCATGCGAGAAAGTGCATCGCGCAGGATGACTTTAAGGTGATCTTCAAGCTCATGACGCGCACTGCTTAATGAGCTGGGCAAACGGTCACTGAATTGCTGCCCCAGACGGTTGATCAACTGCTCTATAGCCATGCTGCACTCCTGATTAGTTAAATGATGATACCTGAGCCCCATCGGGCTGTGCAGTCGCTATTAAGTTGGGCTGCTCTAGGGCTTTATGCCCCATAAAGGTGCGCATGCAATTTTTCAGTGCCATCGGAGATGCGGTTGCCCTGAAATGGGGCGAATGCTTTGTATGTGCGCGCTTAAGGCTTGAAGGGCGATGGTTCAGTTAAAAAAATTGGGAGTGGGCAGGCTGTTTCGGTCGCGCTGCGTTGTCCTTAAATAATAAAAAGATACCGTTAGTCGGCGAAAAACACCTTACATCGAGATGCTTTCAAGAAGTTGGCACGGCATCTGCTAATACCTTGATGTAGTCCGCGGCGATGATCGCGGCGATAACCCCAAAAAGAAACTGGAGCGGTAACCATGAAGCTGTCCAAACTGTCCTCTGCTGTTGTTGTTGCCTCGTTGATGGCTGCCGGTGTTGCTCAGGCTGCTGTTACAAGTGCTGGCTCTGTTGCGCTGACTAGCGATTACTTATTCCGTGGTATTTCTCAATCCGATGAAGGAATGGCAGTTCAGGGTAGCGTGACCTTGAACCATGACTCGGGTGTTTACTTTACTGCCTGGGCCTCAAGCATTGCAGAAGAAGCAACAACAGAGCCAGAACAAGCCGGCTTGGAAGTTGATACCCTACTGGGCTATGCATTCAAGTCTGGCGAAGTTACCTACGATGTAGGTGTTATGCGCTACAACTATCCTGGCGCAGACAACAAAACCAAGGATACGCGTTATAGCTACAACGAAGTTTATGCTTCTGCGGCTGTAGCGGGCGCTAAAGTGGGTGTTGCTGTTTCCGATGATTATTTCGGCGAAACCGGTAAGTTCCTGTATGTATATGCAGATTATGGCGTAGCCCTGAACGACAAAGTTAACCTGACTACTCACGTAGGTTGGAACAAGTTTGATAATGACGGCACCAATAATTTCCTCGGTGGAAATAGCGATGCTTACTTCGATTATAAACTTGGCTTAAATACTACATTGGCAGGTTTAACTGTTGAAGCGGCCTATATTGGAGCCGATTCAATCGCTGAAGCCACTTATGCTGATTTGGCTGATGGCCGCGCCGTATTCACGGTTTCCAAGTCCTTCTAACTAACTGATTTAAATGAAAACTGAGCCGCCTTTCGGGGCGGCTCACCCCACCCCAGGAGTACCCAAATGAAACTGGTAACTGCCGTTATCAAGCCATTCAAGCTTGATGATGTAAGAGAGGCGCTGTCGGATATCGGGGTGCAGGGCATCACCGTAACCGAAGTAAAGGGTTTTGGCCGTCAAAAAGGACATACCGAATTATATCGCGGTGCAGAATATGTCGTTGATTTTCTGCCCAAGGTAAAAATCGATATTGCCATTAGTGATGAGCAGCTCGATCAAGTGATCGAAGCCATTACTAAAGCAGCTAATACCGGCAAGATCGGTGATGGCAAAATTTTTGTGACGGCGCTGGAACAGGCTATTCGTATTCGCACCGGTGAATCCGGCGTGGATGCTATTTAAGTCATCTCAATTCGCTGAAACGGGAGTATGACCGTGAAGAAATTATTAATGGCGCTCGCTTTGAGCACCTCGATGCTGGGCGCTGCCCCAGTATTTGCTGAAGAAGCTGCTCCGGCAGTCGTAGTCACTGAAACTGTTGCGGAAGCAGTAGCGGTTGAGCAAGTCGCTGCGCCAGTTGCAGAGGCAGTAGCTGTGGCAGAGGCAGCACCTGTTGCCGCCCCTGTTCCTGATAAAGGCGATACGACGTGGATGTTAGTGGCCACGGTTCTGGTCATCTTTATGTCGCTGCCTGGCTTGGCGCTGTTCTACGGTGGTCTGGTGCGTAGCAAAAATATGCTATCGGTGTTGATGCAGGTGTTTAGCATCTTCGCCATGGTTGCAGTGCTCTGGGTGCTGTATGGCTACTCATTAGCCTTTACCAGCAACCCGAATTCAGCACTTGATCCCTTCATTGGCGGCTTCTCGAAAGTCTTCATGAGCGGTGTTGGTGTGGGTGCTGTGGTTGAAACGTTCAGCAAGGGCGTTGTCATTCCCGAGCTGCTGTTCGCGATGTTCCAGCTCACGTTCGCCGCCATCACCTGTGCGCTGATCGTGGGTGGTGTTGCCGAGCGTATGAAGTTCAGTGCGGTCATGATTTTCACCGCCCTGTGGTTCACTTTCGCTTACCTGCCTATGGCTCACATGGTTTGGTACTGGGGTGGTCCGAGCGCTTTCGATGCACCAACAGGTTATCTGTTTGGTAAAGGCGCGATCGACTTCGCCGGTGGCACTG
This sequence comes from Perlucidibaca sp., assembly GCF_057084925.1. NCBI lineage: Bacteria > Pseudomonadati > Pseudomonadota > Gammaproteobacteria > Pseudomonadales > Perlucidibacaceae > Perlucidibaca > Perlucidibaca sp. Next base: position 13,825 of record NZ_JBXMRC010000003.1, read on the forward strand.
TGGTTCACATCAATGCCGGTGTTGCCGCCCTTGTTGCTGCCATCATGGTCGGCAAGCGCAATGGCTACGGCAAGGTTTCCATGGCGCCTCATAGCCTGACGATGACGCTGATTGGCGCCGCCATGCTGTGGGTGGGCTGGTTCGGTTTCAACGCCGGCTCCAATCTCGAAGCTAATGACTATGCTGTGCTGGCATTCGCTAACACCTTGTTCGCCACCGCGGTTGCTGCCTTAACGTGGACCGCCATTGAGTGGGCGATCAAAGGTAAAGCCTCGCTGCTCGGTTCGATCTCGGGTGCTATCGCTGGCTTGGTAGGTATTACGCCAGCCTGTGGCTTCGTGGGTCTGGGTGGTGCGCTGGTCATTGGTGCCGCGTCGGCAGCCGTTTGCTTGTTCGCCGTCATGTGGCTGAAGTCCAAACTGGGCTATGACGACTCCTTGGATGCCTTCGGTATTCACGGTGTGGGCGGTATTGTTGGTGCCCTGCTGACAGGCGTGTTCGTTAACCCAGCTCTGGGTGGCGCCGGTGTCGTTGACTACTCGACGGATCCAGCAGGCACAGCGGCCTACGATTTGATGGCGCAGATGACCAGCCAGCTGACAGGTGTCCTCGTGGCTGTGGTGTGGTCCGCCGTGGTGACCTTCATCATCCTGAAAGCGTTGGATATGGTGATGGGCATCCGTGTATCGGAAGATGCTGAACGTGAAGGCCTGGATCTGGCTGAACACGGTGAGCGCGCTTACAACAGCTAATCGCTGAGGTAACGCAAACACATAAAAAAGGGGCTCGTAAGAGCCTCTTTTTTTGTTTGTGGACTGGGCTAACATAGTCTTCAAGCAAAATACTAGGCTGTTCAAACTGGGCTAAGCTGCCGACAATGGACTTGTAGCCCGCAGGCTTATTTAATTGCGCTAATGCAGGTGTGGAGAGAGCAAATGGCAGAAAACGATTACGACTATGAAGGCCCTGAGGATGATGCCGAAGAGGCTGAGAGCGTAGAGCCTGAAGTTGAGGTAGACATTGATCCGGAGGTTGCTGCTAAGGCACGCAGTGAGGTGGCTGAAGCTGAAACTTTGAGCCCCTCGGCGAAGGAGTCGCTACGTCGTCAGTTAGAGGAAGAGATGGAGCGTTTCCTCGCCTCGGGTGGACGTATTCAAGAAGTGCCGCCCGATCCCGACGCAGAATCTTTGTGAGCTATTTCGGGTGATAAATCGCTTCTCGCGACTGCAGCGCATGGCGCTGCTGTCCGTTGCCACCGCGCTGGCGACCATGGCGTTGAAGTTTTGGTCTTGGCATATCAGCGGCTCCGTGAGCTTGCTGTCCGATGCCATCGAGTCCTTCGTGAACTTGGGGGCGGCTTTATTGGCGTTTACGGTGCTGACCATCGCGGCTCAGCCCGCAGACAAAGACCACCCTTTTGGGCATGACAAAGCAGAGTACTTTTCATCGGCGGCAGAAGGCTTGCTCATTCTCATCGCTGCCGTGGGCATCGCCTTCGCTGCGTGGGAGCGCTTGTGGTCCCCGGAGTCACTCCATGCCCTAAGTTGGGGCTTATTGATTGCTGCGGTTGCAGCGGTACTCAATGGACTGACCGCTTGGAAACTCTTTGCGGTCGCTAAAGCAGAAGACAGCTTAACCCTGCGAGCCGACGCGGAGCATTTGCTGTCCGATGTCTGGACGTCGGTGGCGGTGATCGGTGGGCTCATGGCGCTTTGGGTATGGCCCACTCAGACGTGGATAGATCCAGCCATCGCCCTGCTGGTTGCCCTGCACCTAGTGATCACGGGGATTAAGTTGCTGGCACCTTCCTTAGCCGGCCTGATGGATGAGGCACTCCCTGACGTGGAGTTGCAAGCGTTACGTCAGGCGGCACTGCCGCTAATGCCAGCAGAGGTGGAACTCAGTCCGTTACGCACCCGTAAATCAGGCCATCGTCGCTTTGTCGACGGTAGCCTCTTGGTGCCGGGTACGCTGTCTGTTGCAGAGGCTCATGCCCTTTGCGATGACATTGAAGATGCCATGCGGGCCACGCTCAAGGCCTGTGATATCACGCTACACGTGGCGCCCTTGGATGAGCGTCATCGTCACCTGTGAAGTAACCGTTTTAGGTAGCAGCTGGCGCTGGTTTCGGGATCGGCAATGAGTAAGTCGAGTGCTGCAGGAAGCTCACTGAAGTGGCGAATTTCCGCATCCGGGCGGCGTGAGAGCGGCCATTCCTGCTGACTGAAATTGACCCATACGGAACGCAGCCCTACCGCCTGAGCAGCAGCAATATCCTCGGCTGGATGATCGCCTACATGGACGGCTTGTTGAGCACTGACACCGGCCTCGGCCAGTGCTTGTTCGAACATGCGGGGATGCGGTTTGGCGTGCCCTACCTTAGCTGCCGAAAAGTGCCCTTTAAACCATGCGCCAATGCCCGCGCGATGAATGTCGGCATTGCCATTGCTCAAGGCAAATAAAGGGAAGCGTTGCGATAGCGCGCTCAGGGTGTCGGCCACACCATCAAATAAAACCACGCGATTGCGACCGGTATAGAACACATCAAACGCGCCCGCCGCGCCCGCTCGTGCCTGCTCCTGGTCGTAGCCTGTGGCCAGCAATAATTGCTCCAGCATGGTCAAACGCATGGCGCTAAAGTCGTGGGCAATATCGCGACGCTCTGCAATGACTTGTTGACGGATGGCTTGGAAGCCGCTGACCCCCAGTGCTTGCGATGCTGGGTAGTGCTGCCCCAGCCAAGCATGCATGTCTTCGTCAGCTTTCACGATGATGCTCTCGACATCCCAAAGGGTGTTATCGAGATCGAGTGTGAGTAGTGAAATAGCGCTCATGAAGTCTCGTCCTTGCGCTGCTTTGCGCGGGGATGTGCTTGGTCATAGACCGTGGCTAAATGTTGAAAATCGAGATGAGTATAAATCTGCGTAGCACGAATATCGCTATGGCCAAGGAGCTCTTGTACCGCACGTAAATCATGGCTGGATTCCAGCAAATGCGAGGCAAATGAGTGTCGCAACAAATGCGGATAGAGTCGCCGATCAAGTCCGATACGTTCTGCCTGATGCACTAAGCGCATCTGAATGCTGCGCTCACTTAAGCGCGTGCCGCGTTGGTTTAGAAAAAGCCAAGTCTCCGATGGCGCGCGAACAAATTGCGGGCGAATGCTAAGCCAATCGGTGATCGCTGTGCGTGCCATTTTGCCCACCGGCAGAACGCGTGTTTTGCGCCCTTTGCCGAGCACAGTAATGAGGCCGCCGCTTAAATCAAGATCCATCAGCTTCAGCTGAGCCAGCTCTGCCAAACGCAGTCCGGAGGAATAGAACAATTCTAGAATGGCTTTGTCGCGACGCCACAAGAGAGCTTCTTTTTCTGCCTTGGGTGCCGGCGCATCGAGTAACTGCTGCATGAGGTCGACATCCAGCACCTGTGGCAAATCTTGGCGTATGCGCTTGAGTTGGTAACCATGAGTGGGGTGCGCGCCGGCTTCATCGAAGCGTCCCAGCCAGTCATAAAAACGGCGCACAGCAGACAATTGTCGTTGGATGCTGCGTATCGAAAGTCCGGCATCGCGGCTTTCGGCTATCCAGCCTTCCAGCTGGGGGCGCTGAAAGTCTGCCCAAGTGTGCGCGTCGCAGCGTTCTAAATAGCTAGCGAGGCGGCTGATGTCTAGGCGATAGGCTGTGAGCGTATGAGGCGAGCACAGGCGTTGACTAGCAAGGTAGCTGAGAAACTGTTCCAGACGTTCGCGACTGATCATGCACTTTGGGCGACGCTACGATCGAGCCGCGCAATTAAGCGCGCGATGATATCGCCGAGGTGGGTGATAAAGAGTGTGTCCATGCTGCTACGGAAGTGGCTGGCTTCGGTACTACCAAGGGCAATAACGCCCACTGCCTGGTCGCCATTTAAGAGCGGAATCAGTGCAGCCGAACTGAGTTGTAGGCCGTCATCACCAAACAGATAGCGCAGTTCGTCACGACGCCACTTGCCGGCCAGTGCGTGATGGTGGCGCAGCAGCCCGGGCAGGCGTTGCTCAAACTCTGTCTGCACGCAGCTGCGCCAAGGAGACTCACATTCCTCTCGAAATAACAGGAGCGCCAGTTGCTCGCAGCCAAAGGGTTCACGCAGCGCGCTGTATAGGCGAGTGCCCAGCTGTGCTGCGCTTTCGGCGTCGAGAACGCCCAGCATGACTTCGCGTAATTGGCCAAACAAGCGATCGTTGTCACTGGCGATGGCAATTAATTGATTGAGACGCTCCTCAAGCTCCTCATTGCGACGTCGCAACTGAGTCACTTGGCGTTCAATCAGTGACGCAGCATTGGTGTCGTGACTGAGGTGCAGCTGGGTGAGCAGTGCCGGGTAGTCGTCGAAAAAGTGTGGATGTTTGCGCAACCATGCCGCGACGTGTTCCGCACTGAGGGTGACGAGATCGGGACTAGTCATCATTTACGTCATTGACCCGCAGCGTACCGTCAAAAACGCGTGCAGTAGGGCCAGTCATCAGCACGCTGGCGTTGTCATGGCTCCAGCGGATACGCAGAGAGCCGCCAGGCAAATGCACCTTGATGTCACGATCAACCAAGCCCCAGCGCATGGCTGCAACGGCTGCCGCGCACGCACCCGTACCGCAAGCTAAGGTTTCGCCTGCTCCGCGTTCGTACACACGCAGTTTAATTTCCTGACGATTAATCACCTGCATAAAGCCGACATTGACGCGCTCAGGGAAGCGCGGGTGTGACTCCAGCCGGGGGCCCAATGTGGCTACGGGCGCACTATCCGCGTCGTCTACGCGCAAAACGGCGTGCGGATTGCCCATGCTGACGGCGGCAATCTGGTAGAGCTCACCGTCAACTTCAATGCGGTAGTCCAGCGCAGCGTTGTCAGCCACAAAGGGGATGGCGTTGGGCTCTAGTCGGGGCGGGCCCATGTCGACCGTAACCCAACCCTGGCTATCAATTTGCAGCGTAATAATGCCGCTGGCAGTTTCTACCCGCAGCGTATCTTTTCGGGTGAGGCGACGATCGCGAACAAAGCGCGCAAAGCAGCGAGCCCCGTTACCGCATTGGGAAACCTCAGAGCCATCGGCATTGAAAATGCGATAGCGAAAATCGACATCGGGTTGATGAGGCGGTTCGACCACCAACAGTTGATCAAAGCCGACGCCGAAGTGACGATCGGAAAGGCGACGGATCAAGGCTTCGTCCAAACGAACGCGTTGCGTGACCAAATCGAGCATCAAGAAATCGTTGCCGAGGCCGTGCATCTTGGTGAATTCCAGACGCATGAACGGTCTCCTGAAAAACGGGTGATGCTGCTAATGCCCCGTTGGCATTAGCCAGCTAAGTTAAGGCTATTCTGGGTTCAGGGCAGTAGCGATTCAAGAGCCAATAGATCAGCGACCGTTTCACGGCGACGCACCTGCCATGCTTGGTCGCCATCGACCATGATTTCGGCTGCTCGGCCACGGGTGTTGTAGTTCGAGCTCATGACAAAGCCATAGGCACCGGCACCCGTCACCGCGAGTAAATCGCCAGCAGCTAGGCGTAGATCGCGATTTTTACCGAGGAAATCACCGGTCTCGCAGACGGGCCCAACGATGTCATAGCACTGGCTTTCAGTGTCTTCGCCGCGTGGGGTGACTGGCACGATGTCCATCCACGCACTGTAAAGGGCGGGGCGAATCAGGTCATTCATGGCGGCATCGATCACGGCAAAATGCTTGTGCTCTGTCGGCTTGAGGAACTCTACGCGGGTCAGCAATACGCCTGCGGTTGCGGCAATAGCACGGCCCGGCTCCATATAGACCTTGAGTCCGCGTGCTTTCAGGCGCGGCAGTAGGACGGCCGCATATTCAGCCGGCGTTGGCGGTGTTTCATCGCGATAGCAAACGCCCAAGCCGCCGCCAATATCAATATGACTGAGTGTGGTGCCTTCAGCGGCAAGCTGATCAATCATCGCCAGCACACGATCCAGTGCATCGGAAAATGGCGCTGTACTGGTGAGCTGCGAGCCAATGTGGCAGTCAATGCCAACAGCTTGCAGGTTCGTCAGAGATTGAATTTGACGATAGACCACGGGTGCACGCTCAATAGCGACACCAAACTTATTCTCTTTGAGACCCGTTGAGATGTAAGGGTGCGTCTGTGCGTCAACATCGGGATTGACGCGCAAGCTCACCGGCGCGATCACCCCCAGTTCAGCAGCCACCGCATTTAAGCGGATCAGTTCGGCCTCCGACTCCACATTAAAACAGGCGATACCGACGGTTAAGGCGCGGCGCATTTCATCGGCTGTTTTGCCCAGTCCCGAAAAGACAATCTTGGCTGGATCGCCGCCGGCCGCGAGCACGCGCTCCAGTTCGCCAGCAGACACAATGTCAAAGCCCGCACCCAGACGCGCCAAAACATTGAGCACGGCTAAATTCGAATTGGCTTTTACGGCGAAGCAGACTTGGTGATCAATATCGGCGAAGGCGTGATCGAAGGCCAGATAGTTTGCTTCTAGGGTGGCGCGCGAGTACACATATAGCGGCGTGCCGAAGCGTTCAGCGAGTGAAGTTAGCGCGGTATTTTCGAGGTGCAACTGGCCGTGACGCAAATTCAAAGTCGACATGAAATCTATCCTGTTAAGCAGGTGCGTATGATGCCTTGAACTGATCAGGAGGGCGAGTCAAAGGTCTTTTTTGGCTGGACAAGATTGCCCGATTGCCCGCAGGCAGTGAGCAGCACGGTGCTTGCGAGCAAGCTAACAATAACCACACGGGAGAGTATTAATGCTCGGGAAAAGTGCTTCTTCATGGCAAACTATCCTGAAATAGGGGCATAGCCCAGCTTACGACCTAAGTGAATGGAGTTGCACTTCACATGAACGAACATGAGTACTTGGATCTTGTGGACGCAACACTGCTTGATATCGAAACCCGCATCGAAAATTTCGATGAAGATATCGACTTGGAAGCAGGCTCCGGCATGCTAACCGTTACGTTATTGAATGGCAGCAAAGTCATCATTAATCGTCAACGTCCCACGCAAGAAATCTGGGTGGCGGCACGCTCCGGAGGCTATCACTGCGGCTGGCGTGACGGCCAGTGGGTTTGCAATACCACGCAAGAAACGCTGGCGGATCTGTTGACTCGCGTCATCAGTGAGCAAGAAGGTGGCGTTATCCATTTTCGCTGAGCTGCTGCGCGGCCAGCAGTAAGTGATCTTTAAAGGCCTGTGCCACGGGTGATAAGCGTTTGCTGGCGGGATGCACAAGATGCCATGCCGCCGGTAAGGGAAAGCCGGGCAGCGACAGCACCACTACATTGTCTGAGGGAGTCAGGGGCGAAATGGCATGGCGAGACACAATGCCGAGGCCCAAGCCACCCGCGACGGACTCCTTAATCGCTTCATTGCTCCCGAGCTCCAACCGTATTCGCGGAATCAAGCCGGCGTTTGCTAGGCAGCGATCCACGGCCATGCGGGTGCCAGAGCCGGGTTCGCGCAAGATCAGTTGATGCTGCAAAAGTGCGGCTAAATCGTTGGGAAGTTGGTCGCTGGGCAGGTCGGCGGGTGCGATGACCTCAATGGGGTTGGGCAAGAAAATAGAGTCTTCCAGCGGAATGTCCATCGGGGGCTGGGACATGATGTAGAGGTCGTCGCGATTCTCACGCAGACGTGTCACCACGCCGTCTCGGTTCAAAATTTCCAACGATAAATCTATGCCGGGATGTGTTCTGCAGAACTGCCCGATTAATCTCGGCATAAAGTATTTTGCTGTGCTGACCACCGCCACGCGGAGTCGCCCTCGAGACAGACCGCGCCAGGCATCTGCCTGTTGCGTAAAGTCCTCCCAGCTCTGCTGCATATTTCGCGCCGTCTCCACCAGGGCCAGGCCGGCTTCGGTGAGGTGCACGCGCTTTCCAATGACCTCATGTAGCGGCAATCCCACCACTTCCGACAGCGTCTTTAGCTGCATGGATGCTGTGGGTTGCGTGACATGGAGTAAGCGCGCAGCAGCACTGATGCTGCCGCTGTCTGCCAAGGCGACAAGAAGGCGCAGTTGCTTCAGGGATACATCCATAGATAATTATTATGGTTAGTGATTTAAATATCGATTTTACACGAAGTATCGGTAGCAAGGACAATATCTGCCATCACTGGAGATGAACCTTGATGAATACCTTGCTGGACCCAGCCATTCTCTTTTTTGTGTTCGGGGTGCTTGCCGGTTTGATGGGCAGTAACCTAGAAATTCCCAAACCGATTTCACACTTTTTGTCCCTGTATTTACTCATGGCGCTGGGTTTGAAAGGCGGTTTTGCCTTGGCCGAGACCGGGCTGGACTTCAATGTGGCGAAAAGTTTGGGGGTTGCGCTCCTCCTGGCCTGGCTGATTCCGATCGGTGCTTACGCGTTTCTTCGCCGCCATGCCGCACCGCTGGATGCGATCGCGATTGCGGCAGCCTACGGATCAGTCAGCGCCGTCACGTTTGTCACCGCCATTCAGTTCCTTGACGGCCAAGGCTTGCAACCCGGCGGACATATGGCCGCGGCATTAGTCATCATGGAGTCGCCTGCCGTTATTTTTGCCGTGAGTATGGCGAATCGACTACGTCGTCAGTCGGTAGTGGGAAATGCGGTGGCGCAATCAGGTGCGGGTCATCATTTGCGTGAGTCGCTGACGCAGGGCGCGCAATTGCTCCTGTTAGGCGGCATGGCGATTGGTTGGATTACCGGCGATGCCGGTCGCGAAGTCATGCAACCGTTCTCGATCGATTTGTTCAAAGGCATGTTGGCCTTTTTCTTGCTGGACATGGGTCTGCAAGTAGCCCGCAATGTGAAAGATGTACGTGCGGCTTCGCCTATGCTGGTGCTCTTTGCACTGATTGCACCACCCTTGCATGCACTATTAGCGCTAGGGATTTGTCTGCTGGCTTCCATCTCTCTGCCCGACACCATCCTGCTGATGGTGCTTGCGGCCAGTGCGTCTTATATCGTGGTGCCGGCGGTTCTGCGCCATGCCATTCCAGAGGCTCGCCCGGCGCTTTATTTCGGCATGAGCTTAGTGGTGACGTTCCCACTAAATTTGATCTTCGGTATTCCGCTGTACACCTTCTTAGCCCAACAGGTGATGTTATGAGTCCGGTCAACACCATGTCCCACTTACGGCAACTGGAAGCTGAGGCGATCTATATTATGCGAGAGGTGGTGGCTGAGTTTGAGCGCCCGTGCATGTTCTATTCGATCGGCAAGGACTCTACCGTGATGCTGCATTTGGCGCGCAAAGCCTTTGCGCCCGGGCGAATTCCCTTTCCCTTGCTCCATGTGGATACGACCTGGGAGTTCCACGAGATGGCCAGCTTCCGAGATCGTATCGCTGAGCAATACGACCTTGATATTCGCGTGCACGTGAATCGGGAAGCGTTGGCAGCGGGTGTTGATCCCTTCACTTCTGGCTCTGTGAAATATACGGACCAGATGAAAACCGTCGCGCTCAAGCAGGCCCTCGACCAGTATGGTTTCGATGCCTGCTTTGGGGGTGGCCGTCGTGATGAGGAGAAATCACGAGCCAAGGAGCGCGTGTTTTCATTCCGCGATCGTCAGCATCAATGGGACCCAAAGAATCAGCGTCCTGAGCTTTGGCAGACCTACAACGGCCGCATTAATAAAGGGGAAAGCATTCGCGTTTTCCCCTTATCGAATTGGACCGAGCTGGATATCTGGCAGTACATCTGGCTGGAGAAAATCGACATTGTGCCGCTTTATTTCGCGGCTCCCCGTCCGGTGGTGGATATGGATGGCGCGCTGATTTGTATCGATGATGAACGCATACTCAAGCATCTGACAGCCGACGAGCTGGCCAGCATCAGCACCCGTTCAGTGAGATTCCGGACACTGGGCTGCTACCCATCAACGGGTGCGGTGGAGAGTACGGCGACCACCGTGCCAGACATCATCGCTGAGATGCTGGTGACGCGCACCAGTGAGCGCCAAGGCCGCTTGATTGACAGCGACCAAAGCGGCTCTATGGAGAAAAAGAAGCGTGAAGGCTATTTCTGAGCACTGAAAGCTACTGAGTTAAGACGGACCCGCCTACAGGCCGCTAAGCCCGAGGCGGTTCAACTCAAGCGGCTCGGGTCAGGCAGTGACGATCTCAGCGTAAAGGTCGTAGTCATCCGCTTCAGTGATGCGCACTTGCACCTTTTGGCCCGGCTTCAGGTTAGCGGCGCCAGTGCCTTCGATAAAGACGTTACCGTCGATCTCAGGCGCGTCCGCATAGGAGCGGGCGATAGCAACGCCCTCTTCGTCGTCGATCTCATCCACTAGCACTGTTTCGACGCGGCCCACGCGGCGCTGCAGGCGCTCAGCTGAAATCTCGGCGGCGAGTTTCATAAAGCGCTCGTGGCGTTCGAGCTTAACGTCTTCGGGCACGGCTTCGGCGACATCATTGGCCACAGCGCCTTCAACGGGTGAGTAGGGGAAGCAACCGACGCGATCAAGCTGCGCTTCCTTGAGCCAATCCATCAGCTCTTGGAATTCTGCCTCAGTCTCGCCGGGGAAGCCGACAATAAACGTGGAGCGGATAATGAGATCGGGGCAGATTTTGCGCCAGGTGCGAATGCGTTCTAGCGTATTTTCGGCATGCGCCGGACGCTTCATGCGCTTGAGCACGCTCGGGCTGCCATGCTGAAAGGGAATGTCTAAGTAGGGCAGGATCTTGCCCTCTGCCATCAGCGGAATCACGTTGTCCACATGCGGGTACGGGTAAACGTAATGCAGGCGCACCCAGACACCCATGGTGCCCAGCGCTTCACACAGCTCCAGCATGCGGGTTTTCACTGGCTGGCCGCCCCAGAAATCGAGCTTGTACTTGAGGTCGACGCCGTAGGCGCTGGTGTCTTGCGAGACCACGAGGATCTCCTGCACGCCGGCCTTGACCAGATTCTCGGCCTCGGTCAGCACCGAACCGATCGGGCGCGAGACCAGATCGCCACGCAGCGACGGAATAATGCAGAAGGTGCAGCGATGGTTGCAGCCTTCGGAAATCTTCAGGTAGGCGTAGTGCTTGGGCGTGAGTTTGATGCCCTGTGCTGGCACGAGATTAATGAACGGGTTGTGGTCGGCCTTGGGCGGCAAATGCAGATGCACCGCGCTCATCACTTCTTCGTAGGCGTGCGGGCCAGTAACACTGAGCACACTGGGATGTACATCGCGAATCACATCCGCTTTCTTGCCGAGGCAGCCGGTAACAATCACCTTGCCATTTTCTGCCAGCGCTTCGCCGATGGCATCCAGCGATTCCTGCACGGCTGAGTCAATAAAGCCGCAGGTGTTAACCACGACTAAATCGGCACCATCGTAGCTGGGCGAGATTTCATAACCCTCGGTGCGCAGCTGAGTGAGGATGCGTTCGGAATCAACCAGCGCTTTGGGGCAACCGAGGCTCACGAAACCGACTTTGGGATTGGCAGCAGACATGGGGGCGATACCGCAGGTAGTAACTTTGGCGCGTATTGTAGCGCAAATGCTGAGCAGCACGGATTGAGCTGTCGTGGCGCATATACGAAATGTGTTGCACTATATTGGTGCGAATTGAGTGGTTCGTGCGCTTACATGCGGCCTATGTGTGACTCAGTATGGGGCGTGATGGCGCTGAGACATCAATTCCAGCAATTTGCGCTGAATGGGTGCAATTTTTGCAGGCAATCACCATTACGTTGTCTATTCCTGAGACTTTCATGCACCAAGCCCGAATCGCCAAACGCTTGCTCGATAATCTCAGTACGGCGGTGCTGTTATGCGACACACAGCTTCGCCTACGCTATTTAAATCCGGCAGCCGAAAGCTTGCTGGCGGTGAGTCATACCCGTGCCATTGGTGCAGCCTTGTCAGATGTACTGGTTGAGACGCACCAAAACACCGAGGAAGCCCTGCAAGAAACCCTGCACAGTGGGCATCCCTTTACTAAGCGTGAGGCATTATTGCGCGTTGGTTTGCGCGATATCGTGGTGGATTATTCGGTATCGCTCATGCAGTCGCCCGAAGAGGAAACACAGCTGCTCATTGAGATACAGCCGCGCGATCGCTTGCTGCGTATTGCCCGTGAAGAAGCCATGCTGGCCAGTCATCGCGCCACGCGGACGCTGGTTCGCGGGGTTGCCCATGAAATTAAAAACCCGTTGGGTGGCATTCGAGGCGCGGCCCAGTTGTTGGAGCGTGAGCTGCCCTCGGCGGATCTGAAGGAATACACGCGCATCATCATTGAAGAGGCTGATCGCTTGCGTTCACTGGCGGACCGTATGTTAGGCCCCCGGCGGTTGCCCACTATCCGTAGTATGAATGTGCATGAGTGCTTGGAGCGGGTGGCGGGTTTGCTGGCTGCCGAGGCTGATGGTCGCGTTCAGCTGATTCGCGATTATGACCCGTCATTGCCCGATATCGTGGCGGACCCTGATCAAATCATTCAGGCCATGCTCAACATCGGCGGTAATGCCTTACAAGCCTTGCTCGAGAATCCCAGTGATCGTGAGCCCACGTTGACCCTGCGGACACGTCCGGTGCGGCAATTCACCATTGGTGCCAAACGCCATCGCTTGGTGCTTAGGGTAGATATTCGTGACAACGGCCCCGGGATTCCCGGTGATCTCTTGGAGTCAATGTTTTACCCCATGGTGAGTGGCCGCGCCGGCGGTTCCGGACTTGGCCTGTCGATTGCACAGGACATCATTCATCAATACCACGGTCTGATCGAGTGTGAGTCGAAGCCGGGTGATACCACGTTTAGTATTTTTCTGCCTTTGGATGCCAAAAAATGATGACGAAACAGGTATGGGTTATCGATGATGATCGCGCCATTCGCTGGGTTCTGGAGCGCGCCCTGACTCAGGCAGGTTTAAAGGCAACGTGTTTTGAAGATGCCGGCAGCGCGCTGGACCAGCTCGATGACGAGCAGCCGGCAGTAATTGTGACGGATATCCGTATGCCGGGCATGGATGGGCTAATTTTTCTTGCCAAGGTGCGCGATCGATTCCCTGATGTGCCGGTCATCATCATGACAGCGCACTCGGACTTAAGTTCAGCGGTAGCGTCTTACCAAGGTGGGGCCTTCGAGTATCTGCCCAAGCCCTTTGATGTGGACGAGGCCGTTGCCCTCGTGAAGCGCGCAATTGCTCACCATGAAGAGCAGCAGATCGAAGCGGTGCCAGATCTTACCGAGACGGCACGCAGCACCGGTATTATTGGCGAATCTCCGGCGATGCAGGAGGTCTTTCGTGCCATTGGCCGTTTAAGCAACTCCAATATCACCGTCTTGATTAATGGCGAATCGGGCACCGGCAAAGAGCTGGTTGCCGGTGCGCTTCATCAGCACTCGCCACGAGCGCGTAAACCCTTTATTGCGCTGAATATGGCGGCAATTCCCAAGGAGCTCATGGAGTCAGAGCTCTTTGGCCATGAAAAAGGTGCGTTCACCGGCGCAAGTACTCAGCGCGTCGGACGCTTTGAGCAAGCCAACGGCGGCTCACTCTTTCTCGATGAGATTGGCGATATGCCCATCGATACCCAAACCCGATTACTGCGGGTGCTAGCCGACAATGAATTCTATCGCGTGGGCGGGCATGTGCCGGTCCGTGTCGATGTTCGAATCATTGCGGCAACGCATCAAAACCTAGAGAAGTTGGTGGCAGAGGGCAAGTTCCGTGAGGACTTGTTTCATCGACTCAATGTGATTCGGGTGCACATCCCGCGCTTGCGTGATCGCAGCGAAGATATCCCTCGTTTGGCCGCATTCTTTATGACGCGTGCCGCTCGGGAGCTGCAAGTAGATCCCAAGTCACTGACGCCCGAGGCCGCCAGTTATTTGCAGCAGCTGCCTTGGCCCGGCAATGTCCGTCAGCTAGAAAACACCTGCCGATGGCTCACCGTGATGGCCTCGAGTCGCGAAGTGCTGATCTCGGATCTGCCGCCGGAGTTGCAGCCGGGTGGCGAGCAAGAGCCGCAGTTAATCTCTACGGGTTGGGAGCAATCGCTGGCGCAATGGGCAAAACGGGCATTACAAAACTCTCCGACCATGCCTTTGTTGGATGCGGCGGGCCCTGCATTTGAGCGCGTGTTGATTCTTGAGGCCTTGCAGCATACCGGCGGACGCCGTCGAGATGCCGCCGTGGTTTTAGGCTGGGGGCGTAATACGCTGACGCGCAAAATTAAAGAGTTGGGTTTAACCGTGGCGGGTGACGACGAGGAGGAGTGAGTCTGTGCTGGCGTTCCCTGCCAGCAGCAAAAGTGGACGTTAGTTAGCTTTTGGGCAGCGTGCTTTATGCGGGCTGTTTTGCATGGCCTCACGACGCTGCAAGGGCGTCATGCTCTGCCAGCGCTCACGCAATGTGCTGCGAACCTCAGGTGGAAGTTCACGCAGCTCACGCCAACGGTTTTGCAAAGCCTCTCGGCAATCTGGGGATAACTGCTGCCAATTATCCGCACGCTTCAAGAGTTTTTCGCGACGTTCATTGGGCAGTGTCTCCCAAGTCGACTGAAAGTCAGCTAAGACCTGCTGATGCTCAGGCGTCAGGCGATCCCAATCAGGGGCATCCGCTGCCGCAAAGTTACTCAGCAGGCCACAAACGGCTAGGCAAAGGAGCGCATTAACGGCCTTCACTGGCAGCTTCCTCCATGGCCATCAGCCAATCAATTTCTTCTAGCATTTGCCCTTCAACACCGGCGGGAACGGCAGCTTGAGAGCTGCTGCTGGCCTTCATGAGCCAACTGCCTGGCATGGCCAACATAAAGGTCACACTGGCTGCCAATGCGAGGCCACCAGACCATTGCAGGCGATGCGGGCGGGTGGGCGGCTTAAGGCGACCAGCGGCGATATCGGCGACGCGGGCTTCCCATGCGGCATCCGCTTCGCTGGCGGCTTTGGTTAATGTGGCGGCAACGCGCGCGGCGAGGCGTGCGTCATCCAACGTGAGTTCGTTGCTCATGTCATATCCTCCGCCGTGGTGCCAATAGCACCCAGCTTCGCCCGAATGTTGTTTAGCGCGCGGAAGTAATGCGTTTTCACGCTGCCTTCGGCGCAACCCATAATTTCAGCAGTTTGCGCGGTGTCATAACCTTCCCAGGCGCGCAGCAAAAAGGCTTGCTGTTGGCGCATGGGCAGCTCTTTCACGGCGTCTAAAACGACATCCATGTTGTCGGCACGCTGCAGCAGCGTGACGGGGTTGTGGTCCACGGTTTCCGGAATCTGTTGCCATGGATCTTCCACGCCTTCTTCATCAGGAGACTCCAAAAATGTGAACCATTTTCGTCGCCGTGTTTCGCGGCGGAAGTGATCCATTAATCGGCTGTGTAAAATACGGTGGAATAATGGTCCCCAGCTGGCTGGGTCGTGTTGTCCGTACTTGGATACCAGTGTCAGCATCGCTTCTTGCACAATATCTTGCGCGACATCGCGATCGCGCGTGGCAAACTCAGCCGTCATACGGGCGCGTCGACTCACATCGCGTAAAAAAACCTCGATGGAGTTCGGGGCGGGGCGGCGTGCAGTCATAACTTTGGGTGTCGAACTTAAAGAACGCACACCATAGGCGAGAGCGCTGTTCGCGACAAGATCCATAATCGATATGCTCAACTAATCATCACGCCTTAATCAACGGGTGTTCATGGGATAGGTTGACGCTAGACGAATCGTTTTTTGTTCAATTTGAGTGAGTAAGGCAATGTGGAATGTGGTTCTGTTTGAGCCGGAAATCCCCGGAAATACCGGCAATATCATTCGCTTGTGTGCTAACACGGGGGCTAGCCTGCATTTAGTGAAGCCACTGGGCTTTGAGCTGGACGATAGCAAGCTAAAGCGTGCTGGTCTGGATTACCACGAATGGGCTCAGATCAAAATTCACGATGACTGGTCGGCGCTTCGGCTGGCCTTAAGTGAGCAGCGCTGGTTTGCTATCACCACCAAAGGTTCAAGCTCCGCCTTTGAGACGAGCTTCCAGGCTGGTGATGTGTTGGTGTTTGGGCCGGAGACGCGAGGCTTGTCAGCGCATTACTTGGCTGAATTTGATTCAGCACACAGGCTAAGATTGCCCATGCAGGCAGATAGTCGCAGTTTGAACTTATCAAACAGTGTGGCTGTTATGGTCTATGAGGCATGGCGCCAAGCGGGCTTCGTGAATGGCCGCTGAGCTTGGCGCCAGAAGCACTTAGTGAGCGGTGGAGGCAGCGGCCTCTTCAGCTTCGTGACGCTGACGCTCAGCGTAAACGGCATCGAAGTTGATGGGCTGCAGTAATAACTGTGGAAAGCTGCCCTTGCCGACAATGTCGGAAATCGCTTCACGCGCATAAGGGAAGAGCAGGTTCGGGCAGTATGCGTTTAGCAAGGGACCGAGTTCAGGTTCGGCAAAGCCTTGAGCTTGAAAAATCCCGGCTTGCTTTACTTCAACCAAAAAGGCGACCTGGCCTTCATTTTTGGCGGTAACAGTCAGGCCGAGTGTGACTTCATAATGGCTGCCATCTTCAAGACGCTCGTGCGCGGTGGAGAGCTCGATGCTGACTTCTGGGCTCCAGGTCTGCAAAAACACGCGGGGCGCGCCTGGCACTTCAAATGAGCTGTCTTTTAAGTAGATACGTTGCAGAGCAAATTGCGGCTGTACGGCGTCGGACATGGTTATTCTCGTTAGGGGTTCGCGTTAAGTATTTAGTAAGGCGTCAAGTTGACCATTGCGCTCTAGCGCATACAGGTCATCACAGCCGCCGATATGTTGATCGTTAATAAAAATTTGTGGCACGGTGCGCTGCTTCGTGCGAGCCACCAAGGCCATGCGCTCGGCCTGATCGAAGCTTACATCGACTTCGCGATAGGTCAGGCCTTTACGCTGAAACAATTGTTTTGCGCGCACACAGTAAGGGCAAACCTGCGTGGTATAGATGACAATATCGTTCATGTTTGCTCTCAGCGATCACGCAGAATTAACGGACGAGGGGTAGGCCTTGTTGGCGCCAGCCTGAGATGCCATCACCGAGAAAGCTAATGTCAGTCGCGCCGGCGAGTTTCAGCGTTTTAGCTGCCGTACTGGCGACTTGACCCAAGGCGCAGACCACAATAATGGGCTTGCCGAGCTTGACCAGTTCCGCTGCTTTTTCACTGACCTGGCTGTAGGGAACATTCATGCTGCCGGTGATATGGCCTTCACGAAATTCCTGAACATTGCGGATATCAATGACGCGCGCATCGTGTTGATTCACCAAGCGAGATAGCTCATTGCCGGAAATGCGACGGCCGCCACGTTGCGACTCAGTGACAACAAAGGCAATGAGCAGCGCGATAAAGCTGCTGACCAGCATGGGGTGGTTACCCATAAACTCAAAAACGCGATCCATGATTTACTCAATAAGCAGTGGCGGAAAAGGCCGGAGTATACCCTGCGGTTAGCGTGCTTCCAATTCACTGATCAGACGTTGAAAGCTGGCCAAACGGCGTGCTTGGATATGACCGTCTTCAACGGCCTGCAAGAGCGCGCAACCGGGCTCCCGCGCATGTTTGCAGTTACGGAAACGACATTGCCCTAAGTGATCTTGGAACTCAATAAAGCCTGATAAAAGCTGCTCACGATCCATGTGCCAAACACCAAATTCGCGAATGCCGGGCGAGTCGATGAGCGCACCACCTGCCGGCAAATCGAACCAGATCGCGGTGGTGGTGGTGTGCTGGCCCAGCTTAGAGCCGGTGGAAAGCTGATGCACTTTTTGGTTCACATCCGGTAGCAGTGCATTAATAAGGGAGGACTTGCCCACGCCAGACTGGCCGACAAAAACCACGGTGCGTTGTGCGACTAAGGCATGCAGATCGCCCATGTCGCCATGGGCCGACAGCGTGCGGGTTTCGTAACCCAGTGCTGCAAAACTCTCGAGGAGTGCGCCCAGTTCTTTGGCCTGTATTGGCGTCATCACATCGGCTTTATTTAACACAATGACCGGACGGATGCCGGTGGTTTCGCAGGCAATGAGGTAGCGGTCAATCAGCTCAGGTGAGGGCGTTGGCTCGGGAGCAATGACCAGCAGAATGCGATCAATATTGGCCGCAACCGGCTTGAGCTTGTTGTAAGGATCGGGACGTACGAGCACCGAGTGTCGGGGCATGAGCGCAGTAATGACGCCCGTGAGTCCATCGGCAGCGGGTTGCCAAATCACGTGATCACCGGTGACCAAGGCATCGATATTGCTGCGTCGATGGCAGCGAAAGCGCTGACCCTGTAGGTCGCCTTCCAGCGCCTCAATGGCGAGTTGCACACCATAGTGAGCAATCACGCGGCCGCGTTGCTCAGCACCCAGTTCGCCACCCGCAAGCAAGGCATCAGCCTTTGCTTCACGTTTTTCTGCGCGCGCGATACGTTCCGATTGAATGCGATCAATTCGAAAACCTTGTTGGCGGCTAATGCGGCGTTGACTCATGCAATTCCTATCGGGCTGGGCTGTCGCGGTCTGCTATGCTTGTGGCCATTGTGCCACTGATGGCGAGTGCTGGGAGTGTTCATGAGTATTAACAAAGCGAGCAATCTGGTCTGGATTGATTTGGAAATGACCGGGTTGAACCCTGACACGGATCGTATCATTGAGATTGCAACCATCGTGACGGATGCGCATCTCAATATTTTGGCGGAAGGCCCAGTGCTGGCCATTCACCAAAAAGACATCGTGCTAAATGCCATGGATGAGTGGAATACCACGCAGCACGGTAATTCAGGCCTGATCTCGCGCGTTCGGCGCAGCACCATTTCAGAGGCCGACGCTGAGGCCCAGACGCTGGAGTTTTTGAGTCGTTTTGTTGACCCTAAAAAGTCGCCGATTTGCGGTAACTCGATTTGTCAGGACCGCCGCTTTCTGTATCGCAGCATGCCCAAGCTCGAGTCTTTCTTTCACTACCGTAATTTAGATGTGAGCACGGTTAAAGAGTTGGCGCGTCGCTGGTACCCGGATCTGTTGCAACGATTCACCAAGAAGAGCTCGCACCTGGCCTTAGATGACGTGAAGGACTCCATTGAAGAATTGCGCTACTACCGTCAGTACTTCTTCAAGCTGCCTGGCTTTAGCGAAGAGTAAGTTGTTGCTGATTGATCGCCCAGTCTAGGTGCTCGGCCAGCACGTCATCGAGTTGCTCGCTGTTCGCGAGTGACTGCTTGCGAGCCTTAAGTGCAGTCAAAATCTCCGCAGACTGCGGCGCATTTCCCAAAGCGATCGAGAGATTCCTCAGCCAACTGGGATAGTTCATGCGGCGCAGGGGCATGCCTTCGGTTTGCTTTAGCCAGGTGGCTTCATCCCAAGCCCAAAGATCGAGCAGGGATGGGCCATCAAAGGCGTGGCGGGGCGTGAAGGCGGCCTCCTGACTGGCTTGAGCGTAGCGATTCCACGGGCAAACCAGCTGGCAATCATCGCAACCAAAAATGCGGTTACCGATAGCTCGCCTTAATTCCAAAGGAATCACGCCGCGGTATTCAATCGTTAAGTAGCTAATGCATTTGCCGGCATCGAGTGTGTAGGGCGCGACAATGGCTTTGGTGGGGCAAACATCGATACAGGCTTGGCAGCTGCCGCAATGATTCGTGACGGGCGTATCCACGGGTAGCGGTAAGTCGGTAAATAACTCCCCCAGGAAAAAGTACGAGCCAGCGCTGCGGTTCAAAATGACCGTGTGCTTACCCATCCAACCGAGTCCCGCTTGACTGGCCAGCGCTTTTTCCAGCACGGGGGCGGAGTCGACAAACGCGCGATAACCAAAAGGCCCCACCGCTGCAACAATGCGGTCCGCTAGGTGTTGTAGGCGTTTGCGAATAATTTTGTGGTAGTCGCGGCCCAGAGCATAACGCGCCAAGTACGCTCGGTTACCGTCATTCAGAATTTCATGGATGCGCGGTTCGGCCGGCAAATAGTCCATGCGCAAACTAATGATGCGTTTCGTGCCTGGAATTAATGCTTCCGGGTCGACACGTTTGGGCTCGCGCAACCACTCCATATTGGCTTGAAAGCCCTTGTCCAGCCAGTTCGCCAGATGCTCAGGGTGCTCGCCGAGATCGGTGTCGGTAATGCCAACTTGTTGAAAGCCGAGCTCTCGCCCCCAGCGCTTAATGTCGGTGGCGAGTTCGTTAAAATTAAGCGTATTGCTGGCTTCTTGCTGTACAGGGAGTCGCCTCATGGCGCGCATTCTGCCATTCTTAGGGGATGACCACCAAGACCAACCCCATCCTGATCACAGATGCGCTGCATGCTGACTTAGCGCAGTGCTGGCTGAAGCCCCGTGCGCGTGATGCCCATAAAGGGCAGTTCGGACCCACGCTTTTGGTGGGCGGCGATGTCGGCTATAGCGGGGCCATTTTACTGGCAGCAGAAACGGCATTGCGGTGTGGTGCAGGCGTTACGCAGGTGGCTTGCGCTCCGCTAACAGCGGCTACGTTATGGCTGCATCGGCCTGAACTCATGGCGAAATCGGTGGCTCAGCGCAGCGATTTGCAGCCCTTGCTGAGTGGGGCGCGAGTGGTGGTCGTTGGTCCTGGGCTGGGGCTGGGGGCATGGGCGCAGCAGCTTTGGCCTACGCTGGCCGAGGCCGGTGAAAAGCAGGTATTAGATGCCGATGGTTTGAGCTGGCTGGCACAAAATCCGCAGCCACATCCTGCACGCGTGTTGACGCCGCATCCGGGAGAAGCCGCTCGATTATTGAACTGTTCGGTGCAAGCGATTCAGCAAGATCGAATAGCAGCGGTTGAGGCCTTGCAATCGCGTTATGGCGGGGTCGTCATCCTTAAGGGTGCGGACTCGTTAATTAGTGACGGCAAGCAATGTTGGCAATGCCCTGCGGGTAATCCGGGCATGGCCACGGCGGGTATGGGTGATATTTTGGCGGGCGTGGTTGCGGCGTTGTTGGCACAGCATGTGCCTGTATTTGAGGCGGCGGCGCTGGCGGTGAGTTTGCATGCCCGTGCCGGTGATATGGCCGCTGAGCAGGGGCAGCGCGGTATGCTGGCCTCCGATTTATGGCAGCCTTTGCGCCACTTGTTGAACCCTAAGATGCTTTAAAGTGAGTTTGTCGATGTCATCTCAAACATTTGATTTAGCAGACGCTGAAGCGACAGTTGCCTTAGGGCACAGGCTGGGCAAGCTATTTTCAGGCTCAGGTGTAGTCTATCTGCAGGGTGATTTAGGTGCGGGGAAGACAACGCTGACACGAGGCATCTTGCAGGCATATGGGCACACGGGTCCCGTAAAAAGTCCAACCTACACCTTGGTTGAGCCCTATGAGCTGCCGGACACCACGGTTTATCACTTTGATTTGTACCGACTACTCGATCCAGAGGAGCTGGAGCTCATGGGCTTTAGAGATTACTTTCACCCTCAGGCTTTGGCGCTAGTGGAGTGGCCGGTTCGTGGCGAACCGTTGCTACCGTCACCAGATTGGTTGATTGCACTAGAGGTTACGGAGAGTGGCTCTGGACGAGTTGCACGCCTCACGGCTGTGTCTGGTGCGGCTAACGATATTTATATGAGAGTTTTTGCATGAAGCAGGCGTTAGGTTGGGGGCGTTGGCTTTTCGTCTCGGCATTCTGTTTATGGTCTGTGAGCGCCTTGGCGGCGCAGATTGTCGGCGTACGTTCTTGGAGCGGTGAGGACAGTACGCGTCTGGTTTTAGAGCTGGATAAAGCAACTGAGTTTCGTGTCAGCGAAGACAGTACGCCGGGTCGCATTATTATTTTGCTGCCAGGGGCTAATACCACGATAGAAGGGCCACGCTGGCCCGCTCAAGTAGGGGCTCTCGAAGCGATGCGTTTGGATACGAGCTCGCGTACGCCGCGACTGATTCTGGACTTAAAGCAAGAAGCAGAGGCCAAAGTATTTGCGCTTAGCCCCAGCGCTCAATACCAACATCGCCTTGTTATCGATCTGATGCCTCGGAATACTAATACCGTCATTGAGGTGGTGCCTCCTGCGAAGGCCAAAGCCGCGGTTCGCGCCGAGCCTAAATTGCCCGAAATTAAGTTGCCGGAAAAACCCTCGCGTGGGTTGTCAGGCCTGTTTAAATCCAGTGGACGTAAAATCGTCGTCTCGATTGATCCTGGCCATGGTGGTGAAGATCCCGGCGCGATTGGCAGTATGGGTACGTATGAAAAGCGCGTGACCCTAGCGATTTCCCGTGAGCTGGCGAATTATCTCAATAACCAAGACGGTATTCAGGCAGAGCTCACCCGCGATGGTGACTTTTATATTCCACTGCAGCAGCGCCGCAAAATTGGCCGTGAAGTGCACCGTGCCGATATTTTTGTCTCCATTCATGCGGATTCAGCGCCCAACCGTAAAGCGCATGGCGCTTCAGTATTTGCGTTGTCGTTAAAAGGAGCTAACAGCGCAACCTCCCGATTTGCCCAACAGTTAGCGGAGCAGGAAAATAAATCGGATTTAATCGGTGGTGCGGTTGCTGTGAGCGACGATATCTCCGGTGTTTTAGCGGGCATGTTGATTGAGGGCACGCTCAAGCACAGCTTGGAAATGGGCAGGATGATCTTGGGAGAAATGCAGCCGCTTGTGGGCAAATTGCACAGCCCACGGGTGGAGCAGGCCGGCTTTGCTGTTTTAAAAGAGCCGGGCATGGTGTCGCTGCTGGTTGAGACGGGGTTTATTTCGAATCCAGATGAAGAGCAACGCTTAGCTGATAGTGACTATCAGCGCGAATTGGCAGTAAAGATTGGCAATGGAATTCTCAATTTCTGTCGTCAGTATCCGGTGCCCGGCACCTATTTCGATCAAAACTGAGGTTGCCGCGTGGCCCGTATTCATTTGCTTGATGCCCGCCTGGCTAACCAGATAGCGGCGGGTGAAGTCGTCGAGCGCCCCGCCTCGGTGGCGAAAGAGCTAATTGAAAATGCCATTGATGCCGGTGCACGCGCCATTGATGTTCAAGTCGAGCAGGGTGGTATTGCGGGGCTGCGTATTCGCGATGATGGCGACGGCATTGCTAAGGAAGATTTGCCGTTAGCCTTGGCGCGTCATGCCACCAGCAAAATCCATCATTTAGACGATCTAGAAGCCGTGGCCACCTTAGGGTTTCGCGGAGAGGCCTTAGCTTCGATAGCTTCGGTGTCTCGCCTCACACTCACTTCTAGCCAAGTGGAAGAGGGTGTGGGCTGGGCCGTGCGCTCAGAAGGGCGTGATATGTCGGCGGTGGTCGAGCCCGCGCGCCATCCACGCGGAACGACGGTTGATGTGCGCGATTTGTTTTTTAATACGCCCGCCCGCCGGAAGTTTTTGCGCAGTGAAACCACCGAATTCGGCCATTTAGAAGAAACCGTGCGCCGACTGGCCTTGGTGGCGCCGCAGGTCAGTTTTAGCCTGAGTCATAACCAGCGCCAGCTCTGGCAGCTCAAGCCAGCACACGATGAGCTGTCCTTAAAGCGACGCTTGAGTCAGGTCTGTGGCCCGGCCTTTGTCGCGGCAGCGCAGCCAGTGTCCATTGAGTCGGCAGGAATTCATTTACACGGATGGATTGCCTTGCCAACGTTTTCGCGTGCGCAAGCCGATCTCCAGTACTTTTTTGTCAATGGTCGCCATGTTCGCGATAAAACCGTCTCGCATGCGGTGCGTCAGGCCTATGCGGATGTTTTATTTCATGGGCGTCATCCGGCATTTGTGCTGTATCTCGATATAGATCCGGCGGCGGTCGATGTGAATGTGCATCCGACAAAGCACGAAGTGCGTTTTCGCGAGCAACGCAGTGTTCACGACATTATTTACCGGGGCTTGCATCGTGCGTTGGCGAGTGTGCGTCCACAGGATGCTGCGCCCGTGCATCATGAGACAGCGGGGGCCTGGCTGGGCGCATCGGGTTCGGTGAGCCCAGTGCGGGCAGGCGAGATGCCTCAATATGCCGCGCCTACTCACCAGGCCGGGTTGGACTGGAGTGCCGGCGGGTCGGCGCGAGAAGCTTTTGCAGAGTATCTGCGTGCCCCCGCGACCGCGCCAACGATGGCTATGTTGGATGATCAGGCAGGGCCGCCGCCCTTGGGTTATGCCTTGGGGCAGCTTCATGGCGTCTATATCTTGGCGCAAAATGCCGAGGGGTTGGTTCTTGTGGACATGCATGCGGCGCACGAGCGCATCGTGTATGAGCGTTTAAAGCGTGCTCAGGGTGGTGAAGGCATCGTGGCGCAACCGCTGCTGGTGCCGATTAGTCTGGCGGTTAGCCAGCGTGAAGCCGATCTAGCGGAAACCAGTGAAGCAGCACTCACGGAAATGGGCATTGCCCTGCAGCGCGTAGGTCCAGAGACCTTGTTAATTCGGGCTGTACCGTCCTTGTTGGCGCAGGCTGGCGCAGAAGCTTTAGTGCGTGATGTGCTGTCGGACCTGCTCACTCATGGTCAAACGCGGCGGGTAGAAGAGCAGCGCAATGAATTGATGGCCACGATGGCCTGCCACGGTGCCGTACGCGCCAATCGTCAATTAAGTCTGACCGAAATGAATGCGCTTCTGCGTGATATGGAAGCCACGGAACGCAGCGGCCAGTGCAACCATGGCCGCCCGACGTGGACGCGCCTGACCATGGCGGATCTCGATCGGCTTTTTATGCGGGGTCGCTAATGTCCGCTATGACACAGGTACCCGCCACGCTACCTCCCGCCTTATGTTTAATGGGGCCCACGGCGGCCGGAAAAACCGCTTTAGCCATGGCGCTGGTGGTGCAGGGTGTCGGTGAAATTATCTCGGTGGATTCCGGCATGATTTACCGGGGCATGGATATTGGTACGGCCAAGCCATCAGCGGACGAGCTGGCGTTGGCGCCGCATCGTCTCATCGATATTCTCGATCCTGCACAGGCGTATTCGGCTGCCGATTTTCGTCGCGATGCCTTGCAAGCCATGCACGAAATTACGTCAGCAGGACGTGTACCGATTCTAGTAGGCGGCACCATGATGTATTTCAAGGTGCTGCGAGATGGCCTGGCTCAGTTGCCAGAGGCTAATGCCGAGTTGCGTGCCGCGCTCGATGCTGATGCCGCTCGTGAAGGCTGGCCAGCATTGCATGCGCGCTTGCAGGTCGTGGATCCGGTCGCAGCCGCTCGTATTCCGCCACATGATAGCCAGCGCTTACAGCGCGCCTTGGAGGTCTGGCTGTTGACGGGCAAAACCTTGACTGCCTGGCATGCGGAGCAATCGCCTGTGGAGGCGCTGCCGTGGCAGATGCATTGGCTGGCGATTTCGCCCCCAGACCGAACGGTATTGCACCAGCGGATTGCGCTGCGCTTCGATCAGATGCTGTCGCAGGGCTTGATTGAGGAAGTGCAAGCATTGCGTCAGCGCGGCGACCTGCATCTAGGCTTCCCGTCGATGCGATCTGTTGGCTATCGCCAAGTTTGGCAATATTTGGATGGCGAATTTGATGCCAAGGAATTGCGCGAGCGCGGTGTGGCCGCTACGCGTCAGCTCGCAAAGCGCCAGCTTACCTGGTTGCGTAGCTTCCCTGATGTCACTTGGTTAGACCCTCAGCGTGACGACTTGGTCGCACATGTCACTGCACTTCTGTCGGCGTCCGCTTGAAATAAAAAGCAACTGCCCCCACAGTGGCTATCAAGTTGTCCTGTTTTTGGGGTGGCTATTTCTGCTTTGCAGAGAGCTGGCGCTACGCCGGTCCATTTGGATCGACTCATTTTGAGTCATTTGAGGAAGTTTTTATGTCTAAGGGACAAACATTGCAGGATCCATTCCTGAACGCGCTTCGTAAAGAGCGTATTCCTGTGTCTATTTTCTTGGTTAATGGTATCAAGCTGCAGGGCCAGATTGAGTCGTTCGACCAATACGTGGTGCTGCTGAAAAATACCGTTAGCCAAATGGTTTATAAGCACGCAATTTCTACGGTGGTTCCAGCACGTAATCCGCGCACCAGCTTGCCGGGCAGCACCGTGCCGATTGGTGGTGCAGTGGCCGGTACGGCTTCCAGCCTTGAAGATTTCGATGACGAGGAAGATGAAGATCAGCCAAGCTTCACCTGAGGTCTGGCATGGAGTACTTTGAGCGACCAGCGGGTGGTGAGCGCGCCATCTTGGTTCATCTTGAGCTAAAGCAGCACGGCCAAGATGAAGACCTGCATGAGTTTGAGCTGCTAGCGGCTTCGGCAGATGTGCAGGTGCTCACCATCGTCACGGGCTCCCGTCAGCGACCCGATGCGCGACTCTATGCGGGTACCGGCAAGGTCGCTGAGATTGCTGCTTTGGTGGCCGAGCTGGATGCCGAGGTCGTGCTGTTTAATCACGCCTTATCGCCTGCTCAAGAGCGAAATCTGGAAAGTGTCCTGAATTGCCGTGTGTTGGATCGCACCGGGCTGATTTTGGATATCTTCGCGCAACGTGCGCGTACCCATGAAGGCAAGCTGCAAGTAGAGCTAGCCCAGCTCGATCATTTGTCGTCACGATTGGTGCGGGGCTGGACTCACTTGGAGCGTCAAAAGGGCGGCATTGGCTTGCGCGGCCCCGGTGAAACGCAGCTCGAAACGGACCGCCGCCTCCTGCGTATTCGGATTGAAAACCTGAAAGAGCGTTTGGAAAAAGTGCGTCAAACGCGCGCACAAGGGCGAGCGGCTCGGCAAAAAGCAGGCATGCCCACGGTCTCGTTGGTGGGCTACACCAACGCGGGAAAATCGACACTCTTTAACCGATTAGCTGGCGCTGATGTCTACGCAGATGATCGCTTGTTTGCTACTCTCGATCCTACCTTGCGGCGCCTCAATTTAGATGGCATCGGCCCCATGGTGCTGGCCGATACGGTGGGTTTTGTGCGCCATTTGCCGCATCAGCTGGTGGATGCTTTTCGCGCTACGCTAGAAGAAACAGCACAAGCGGATTTGCTTTTGCATGTCGTCGATGCGGCGAGTGCAGATCGGGATATTCATTTGCAGGCCGTTCAGGCGGTGCTGCAAGAAGTGGGTGCGACAGCGCCGGTATTGTTGGTTTACAACAAAATTGACGCGCTGGCTGATCGCGAGCCGAGCATTGATTGTGATGATCAAGGCCGCCCGCAAGCGGTATGGATTTCTGCCCGTGATAACTCAGGCATGAATGAGTTGTTGCTAGCCATGCAGGCGTGCTTGGCAACACCATGGGAATGGCTGTGGCTGGAACTGCCGCCTCAGCTTGCGCGTTTGCGCTCTCGGCTTTACAGCTTGGGTGTGGTGGAAGAAGAAGTGGCAAATGAGGCGGGCGGCTGTCGCTTGCATGTACGAATTCAAACCCCTGATTTGGCGCAATGGTTAGTGCGCGAAGGGCTTACGCGAGCTGATGTGGTGGTTGATCTCGACCCTGCAGCAGCCTAATGGGAGTTTAGTGATGGCGTGGAATCAACCAGGTTCTGGGCAAAAGCCTGAAGGCGAAAAGCCCGATCCGTGGGGGCGCAAGCCAGCGGCAGGCGGGCCTAAAGGTCCTTCGATGGCCGAAAAGTTGGGCGGCCTGTTTGATGGCTCGGATCCATCCGGCGAAAAACAGCTGTCACGCTTATTGCTGCTCGGTGCCTTTGCGCTTTGGGTGGTGTTTGGCTTCTATCGCGTAGAGCAAGCCGAGCGAGCCGTGCTTTTTCGATTCGGTGCCTTTCAAAGTATTCAAACGGCGGGTTTGCATTGGCATCCGCCTTTAATGGACTCGGTGCAAAAGGTAAATGTTGAGCGTACGGAGCAGATGCCACTCAATGCCAGCATGATTACCGAAGATGAGAACATTGTTGATATCTCGCTGTCGGTTCAATACCGAATTGCCGATGCACGTCTCTATGCCTTATCGGTTGCTAGCCCTGAATCCACGTTGGCGCATGCGACCGAATCAGCCCTGCGCCATGTCGTGGGTAATGGCACGATGACGCAGATCCTCAATGAGGGCCGCGCGCGCGTGGCGCAAGACATTCAGCCGCGCCTGCAATCGTATTTAGATCGTTATAAGACCGGCCTTAGCGTGCGTAACGTGAACATCTTGGAGGCGTTGCCGCCGAAAGATGTGAAGTCTGCATTTGATGATGTGATTCGCGCCAAGGAAGACAAAGAGCGTCTGAAAAACCAAGCTGAGACCTATGCGAATGGCATCGTGCCGGAAGCGCGAGGTCAGGCGGCGCGCTTGGTGGCCGATGCTGCTGGCTACAAGCAAGAAGTGGTTGATCGCGCTCAAGGTGATGCCTCCCGCTTTAGAGGCTTGCTGGCAGAGTACCGCTTGAATCCGGGGGTCATGCGCTCGCGTATGTACCTCGACATGATGAATGACGTCATGAGCAAAACCAGCAAAGTGGTGGTTGAGCCCAAGGGTGCGGCCCCGTTGCTCTATTTGCCGATGGATAAGCTGGGCTTGCCTGCGGTCACGGTGCCTGCGGCGCCTGCACCCGCAGCAGGAGCGGGTCCTATCATTGAGCCGGCAGCGACTTCAGCGGCTCGGGATTTCGTTCGTAGTGGCCGAAACTTGGAAGGAGCACGCTAATGGGCTCGCGTAATGTATCGGCGTTGACCGTCGTTCTATTCATTCTGTTTATTGTGAACAGTGCTTTCTTCACGGTCAGTGCCACTGAGCGTGCGGTGATGTTGCGTTTCGGTGAGGTTGTGGAGGCTGATCTAAAGCCCGGTCTGCACTTCAAGATCCCGATGGTGCATGAGGTGCGTCGTTTCGATGCGCGTCTGCAGGTTAGTGATGCTGAGCGCACCGAATTCTTGACCAAAGAAAGCAAGTTTTTGATTATCGATGCCTACGTGATGTGGCGTGTGGATGATGTGAAGCGCTTCTTTACGGCCACGGGCGGCGATATCAAACAAGCTGAGTCTCGCCTGTTGCCTCTGGTTCGTGATGGTCTGAAAAATCGCGTGTCTGAACGCACCGTTAAAGAGGTGGTTTCGGGTCAGCGTGAGCAGCTCATGATTGATCTAACCAAAGCGGCTAACACGGTAGCCAGTCGCGAGTTCGGTATTCAGGTCGTTGATGTTCGCGTCAAGCGCGTTGATTTTCCGAACTCCACGCTAGAGTCGATCTATAACCGTATGCGTACTGAGCGTGAGCGTGAGGCGCGTGAGCATCGTTCGCAAGGTACGGAAATGTCGGACCGCATTAAGTCGGAGGCGGAACGTCAGCAGCGGGTGATTCTGGCGGAAGCGTATCGCCAAGCAGAAACACTGCGCGGCGAGGGTGATGCGCTGGCAGCATCCATTTCACGCAAAGCCTTTGGGCAAGATGCTGAGTTCTACAAGTTCTACCGCTCTATGCAGGTTTATCGCAACACCTTCAATAAGCCCAGTGATGTTATGGTCTTGAAGGGGGATAGTGAATTCCTGCGCTATATGCAGCGCTCTGGTAAGCAGTAACCACCAAGACCGCTAGCCGTGAACGGCTGGCGGTCTTGGGCAATACGCTAAATCCTGTGTTAAACTGCACCGAACCGAGTATTGACTCGGTTTTTTTGTGGCCTGCCATCCATGGCGGCCACCCTCCGGGCCGTCGCTAGCGCGACGTCAAAAATGTCTCCCGGATATTTTTTGTGGCTGAACTTGCGAGAAATCATGGTCAAACCGGTCGATGCCTGGTTGCTGCCCGATGGGGTGGCGGATGTGCTACCTGCTGAGGCGGCTCGTCTGGAGTCGTTGCGACGCCGTTTGCTGGATCGATTCTCCAGTTGGGGTTACGCACTCGTTTTTCCGCCATTAATGGAATATCTGGATTCTCTCCTGACCGGCTCCGGCAGTGATCTGGATGATCTGACCTTCAAAATTACGGATCAGCTCAGTGGTCGCATGATGGGCGTGCGCGCCGACATGACGACGCAAGTTGCTCGCTTGGATGCGCATTGTTTGCCTGTGCAAGGCCCAGCACGCTACTGCTACGCCGGTACTATTTTGCAAGCACGCCCCACTGGCCTGTCTGCGTCGCGCTGCCCTGTGCAGATTGGCGCCGAGCTCTATGGTCACGCGGGGGTAGAAAGTGACATTGAAGTCATCCGACTCATGCTCGACGGGCTGCTGCTAGCGGGCGCCAAAAACATCACCTTGGATTTAGGGCACGTTGGCATCTTCCGTGCCTTTGTGCAGGCTGCGTCGGTGTCTTCGTTAGCGGAGTGTCAGCTTCAGGCCATTCTCTCGCGTAAATCATTGCCTGAATGGCGCGAGCAACTGGCGGCATTGGTTCCGCAGACAGATATTGCTCAGGCGCTAATGCCACTGCCAAGCTTGTCTGGGGATGTTTCGGTGCTGTCGCGTGCAGCGCGTGCGTGGTCGGACGCCCCCCCGGCGGTCGCTGATGCGCTGGCCGATATTCAAGCCGTGGTTTCGGCGCTACACCTGTCACACCCGCAAGTGAATATTTATGTGGATCTTGGTGAACTGCGTGGCTACCACTATCACACCGGATTAGTGTTCGCAGCGTATGTCGCTGGACAGCGTAGCGAAGTCGCGAAAGGAGGCCGTTACGACCATGTCGGCGAAGCCTTCGGTCGCGCCCGCCCCGCCACAGGATTTAGTGCGGACCTTAAGCAGTGGCTGGATTTTGATCATCAGCCGGCCATAGCGCGCGGCATTTTGGCGCCTGCTGGCGAGGCTGCCGCGCTATTACAAGCCATTACCGATGCGCGAGCCGATGGTCAGCGTGTTGTGCAGCAACTTCCGGGTGCGCCGGTGTCGGCGGCGGAAGTGAGTTGTGATCGAGAATTTCTTTTTGAAGATGGGCGCTGGCAAGTGCGCACTATCGTTTCCTGAATCCTGCAAATTAGAGACTGAGTCATGGGCAAGCATGTAGTGGTTTTGGGTACCCAATGGGGTGATGAAGGTAAAGGCAAGATCGTTGATTTATTAACCGATAACGCCCAAGCCGTAGTGCGCTTTCAGGGTGGCCACAACGCCGGCCATACACTCGTTGTAGAGGGTGAAAAGACAGTTCTACATCTCATTCCATCGGGCATTTTGCGTGCCGGGGTTCAGTGTTTAATTGGGAATGGTGTGGTCTTGGCTCCCGATGCACTGCTGAAAGAAATGGCTTACCTAGAAGCCAAAGGCGTGCCGGTTCGTGAGCGTCTTAAGGTGTCTGCTGCCTGCCCATTGATTCTGCCCTACCACGTAGCCCTGGATAAGGCGCGTGAAGCCGCTCGCGGTAAGTCAGCCATTGGCACTACCGGTCGCGGTATTGGACCAGCCTATGAAGACAAGGTGGCGCGTCGCGGTTTGCGTCTGGCGGACTTGTATCGTCGTGAAACGTTGGCGGCCAAGCTCGGCGAAATCATTGCCTACCATAACTTCCAGTTGGTGAATTACTACAAAGTCGACCCGATCGACTTCCAAGAGGTGCTGGATCTGGCGCTGGCTTGGGGCGAACAGCTGCGTGACCTCGTGGCCGATGTGCCAGGTATTTTGCATGACTTCCGTCGTGCCGGTGCGCGCATCATGTTTGAGGGTGCGCAAGGCTCGTTGTTGGACATCGACCACGGCACCTACCCGTATGTGACGTCATCGAATACCACGGCCGGTGGTACCTCAACGGGTTCCGGTTTTGGCCCGCTCTACCTCGACTATGTGTTGGGTATTACCAAGGCCTACACCACACGTGTCGGCGGTGGCCCCTTCCCAACCGAACTGTTTGATGAAACCGGTGCACATCTGGCCAAAGTGGGTCATGAGTTTGGCTCAACGACGGGTCGTGCGCGTCGCTGTGGTTGGTTCGATTCTGTGGTGCTGCGTCGTGCCGTTGAGCTCAATTCCATCTCAGGCATTTGCTTAACCAAGCTCGATGTACTGGACGGCTTGGCCTCAGTCAAAATTTGCACCGGGTATGAAACACGTGAGCCTGGCTGCATTGAAGGCATGATGTCGGATGCTGTGGCGTATGAAACAGTTGTTCCAGTTTACGAAGAGCTGCCGGGCTGGACAGAATCCACCGTGGGCGTGCAATCGCTAGATAAACTGCCGGAAAATGCGCGCGCCTACATCAAGCGTATTGAAGAGCTGGTCGGTTGCCCAATTGATATCATTTCGACCGGTCCTGACCGCGAAGAAACGATTGTGTTGCGCCATCCTTTCCAATAAAAACACCTAACAAGGCGAGGCAAGAGCATGAAATTTGAAACAACGTTAACGTGGGATGCCCCACTGTCTCGTGTTCTGGTCATGCTGACCTCGCCTGAGTATGTGGTACGTAAAGCTGAGCTGGCGAATCACGATAGCTTTGCTGTCGTGGCGCAATCTGATGATGGGCGTTTTTTCTCCATCACCTCGCATATCCAAGGCAGGCCCAGCATCAAGCTGCCCGCTATCGCACAGAAGTTTGTCAAATCCGATCAGAAGATTGAGATTGATCAAACGGACCGCTGGGATAGGGAGACGGCTACCGGTGCGTTGCTGATTGTGAATCAGTCGGTCAAGGCGGTGAGTATTTCGGCCACCATGCAGTTGCGCGAGCAAGACGGCATCACAACGAATACGGTGAGCTGGGATGTCAGCTGTGACATTCCGTTGATCGGGAGTAAGTTGGCCGCTTTGCTGGCAGAAGATATTCAACAGAAAGCGGCATTAAACGCAGATGTCAGTCGTCAGATTTTGACTAAATTTTATTGATTCAAGTTGGTGGGGCTAGGTCATTAGCCGAGAAGTCGTCATGATTGGCGCGAAGAAAGCGTGGCTTCCACAAAAATAATAAATTCGATTACTCAAGGATTGGTGTCATGTTTGAACATTTCATTGCCGAATTTAAAGCGGATATGTGGCTGTACATATCCATTCCATTTATTAGCGGCATTATTGGCTATGTCACCAAGGTGGTGGCCATTCAGATGATGTTCTCGCCCATGGAGTTCGTGGGTATTAAGCCGTTTCTAGGCTGGCAGGGGATTGTTCCGCGTAAAGCGGAAAAGATGGCCATGATTTCTGTGGACCTGATGACCTCCAAACTGATTAAGCCCTCTGAGATTTTTGCGCGCTTAGACCCGCAACGCATCGCCAAAGAAATCGAGGTGCCCATGATGGCTGCCGCAGAAGATATTGTTCGCGACGTCGCGCAGCAGTATCAGCCCGGTCTATGGGAGGGCATGCCAGAGTTTGCTCGCCAGAAAATCATTAATCGCGTGAGGGCGGAGTCGCCTGCGGTGGTCGCCGCCATCATGCAGGAAGTGAAGAACAATACAGACAAGTACTTTGACATCAAGCATATGGTGCTGACCAACTTGATGAAAGATAAGGCCTTGTTGAATGACATCTTTAAGAAGGTGGGTAAGCAGGAGTTCCGCTTTTTCAGTAATGCCGGCTTCTATTTTGGCTTCGGCATTGGCTTGATTCAGATGGTTTGCTGGCTGGTGTTCAAGCAGCCGTGGATGCTGCCGGCCTTTGGCGGCTTTGTTGGCTTCTTTAGCGACTGGATCGCTTTGCAGATGATGTTCCGTCCGCAGCTGCCAACAAAATTCATGGGCATAACGTTCCAAGGCCTATTCCTGAAGCGCCAAAAAGAAGTGGCTGCAGATTACGCGGCACTGATTTCAAAGCAGTTGCTGACGCCCGCCAACATGATAGAAGAGCTATTCCGTGGTGCTTTCTCGGATCGCATCATGGAGTTGGTGCACAAGAACGTGAAGCGCTTGGTTGACGAGCAGGCCGGTGTAGCGCGCCCGCTGGTGGTCTATGCCGTGGGTAGCCAGCGTTACATTGAAATGAAGAATGTGGTGGCTGAGCGTATTCTGCAAAAGA
The DNA here is from genome assembly GCF_057084925.1 of Perlucidibaca sp. Taxonomy (NCBI): domain Bacteria; kingdom Pseudomonadati; phylum Pseudomonadota; class Gammaproteobacteria; order Pseudomonadales; family Perlucidibacaceae; genus Perlucidibaca; species Perlucidibaca sp. The sequence goes on from NZ_JBXMRC010000003.1 coordinate 47,507, forward strand.
TGCCAGAAACCATGAAGTACGTTGAGGCTTATGCTGAAGACGCGATGGATGTTCGCAACACACTGGTTAACCGTATGCAGGATCTCACGCCGCAAGAGTTTGAAGGCATGCTGCGACCAGCGTTCAAGGAAGACGAGTGGTCGCTGATTGCAGTGGGTGCGATTTTGGGCTTCTTAGTGGGCGAGATGCAGATTCAGTTCATGCTGTAAGCATGTTCGAACCGCAGAAAAGCAAAAAGGCCGATCAATGATCGGCCTTTTAATTTGGTGCCCAGGAGAGGACTTGAACCTCCACTCCCTTGCGAGAACCAGCACCTGAAGCTGGCGTGTCTACCAATTTCACCACCTGGGCATGTGAGGCCGCGAAATATAGAGAGGCGAAACGAGGCTGTCAACCATCTTCCGTGTAGAATGAGGAAAATTTAACGAGATGGCGCATGAGTCGCAACAGCATACCCCCTATTCAAGATCCGCACGCCCAGCGTGAGGCAGAAAAGTACGAAAATCCGGTGCCCAGCCGAGAGATGATCCTAGCCACGCTCGATGAGCTGGCCAAGCCCCTGACCCATCCGCAGCTTGCCCATCACTACGGCATTTTTGAGCCCGAGCGGGAAGAGGCGCTGCGCCGACGCTTGATCGCCATGAGTCGCGACGGCCAGCTACGCTCTGATCGACGCGGAGCCTACACGCCGTTGCATGATGATGAGCTGATTCGTGGGCGAGTACAGGGCCATAAAGATGGCTTCGGCTTTCTCACGCCAGACGAGGGTGGTCAAGATTTGATCCTGCCTTCGCGTCAGATGCGCTTGTTGTTTGATGGCGATATTGCCTGCGTGCGCGTCGCGGGGTACGACCACAAGGGGCGTCGCGAAGCCATTGTGGTGCGCGTTGAGGAGCGTCGATATAAGTACTTAGTGGGGCGTTACCGCGAAGAAGACGGCGTGGCCTATGTCATGCCGGATAACCCGCGCATTACTCAAGAAATTCTGGTGGTTGATGGCGGCATGCCGGCCGAGCCGGATCAGTTTGTCAGCATTGAGCTGGTGGATTACCCCAGCCATCGCGGCCTTGCGACAGGCCGTATCGTTGAAGTGTTGGGCGACTTTATGGCGCCGGGCATGGAAATTGACATCGCGCTACGTAACTACGATATCCCCCACGCGTGGCCTTCGGAGGTTGAGCGTGAAGTCGCGACGCTTTCACCTGAAGTGGACGAAGACGCCAAAATCGAGCCAGGCCGTGTCGATTTGCGTGACTTGCCGCTGATGACGATTGATGGCGAAGATGCCAAAGACTTCGACGATGCCGTCTATGCCGAAAAGCGTAAAGGCGGTGGTTATCGCCTGGTCGTAGCCATTGCCGACGTGTCGCACTATGTGCGCCCCGGCACGGCGCTGGATGACGAAGCCAAGGCGCGCGGTAACTCCGTGTACTTCCCCGGCTTTGTCGTTCCTATGTTGCCGGAAATTCTGTCGAACGGCCTGTGCTCGCTGAATCCGCATGTGGATCGCCTGTGCATGGTCTGCGACATGACCATCTCAGCCGCTGGGCGTATGACCAGCGGCAAGTTTTACCCAGCAGTGATGCATTCGCAAGCACGCACCACGTACACCCAGGTCAGCCAGTTCCTAGAGACGCCCAACAGCCGTGAAGCGGACGCATTGCGTAAGCGTTGGCCTGAGTCGGTGCAGTCCTCGCTGCACACGCTATACGATCTCTTTAAGCTGTTCCGCACCGTGCGCGAAACGCGTGGTGCCCTGGACTTTGACAGTGGCGAAACCCGCATTCTGTTTGGTGCAGATCGCAAGATCGAACGCATCATTCCTGTGGTGCGTAACCAAGCGCACATGCTGATTGAAGAAATGATGTTGGCGGCTAACGTGGCCTCGGCGGCCTATGTGCTGAAAGCTAAAATGCCTGCATTGTTCCGTAACCACGAAGGTCCGAAGAACGAAAAGCTGAACAAGCTGCGTGGCTTCTTGCAAGCGCTGGGTCTGCGTTTTACGGCGACAGCCCAGCCTAAGCCCGCTGACTTCTTGGCCGTGATCCAGCAGATTCAGGATCGCCCAGACAAGCACATCATTGAAACGATGTTGCTGCGCTCCTTGTCACAGGCGGTGTACTCGCCAGACAACATTGGCCACTTTGGCTTGGCTTACGAGGCATATTCGCACTTCACCTCGCCGATTCGTCGCTACCCCGATTTGCTGTTACACCGTGCCATCCGCAATATTCTGGCAGGTGATCACGAAACCACGCCGATGCAGCGCGTGAGTCGTGCCATTAAGGGTGCGCTGGGCGCAAAGGTTGAGCCGCTGCCGGGCCAAGTTCAGATGGTCTCGCTCGGTGAACATTGCTCCATGACGGAGCGTCGTGCTGATGAAGCCACGCGCGATGTGATGGCCTGGCTCAAGTGTGAGTACATGCAAGATCGCGTCGGCGAAGAGTTCGACGGCGTGATTTCCGCCGTGACCTCGTTTGGTTTCTTTGTTGAGCTGAAAGAAGTCTATGTGGAAGGCTTGGTGCACATCAGCCAGTTGCGTGACGACTACTACAGCTATGACGCCACCTTTCATCGCCTGCAGGGCGAGCGCACACAGCGCCGCTTTGGTATTGGCGAGCCGGTACGAATTAAAGTTGCAGCGGTCAATCTCGACGAGCGCAAGATGGACTTCGAGCTGCTCTCTGGCGGCGGCACCGGCAAGCGTTCGCTGCGCGAGCGTCTGAAGGAAGGTGAGATTCCCGGTGTGAGTGAAGGTCGTGCCCGTAAGGCCGCCCGCACGGGTGCCGCTCCTGCTAGCGATGCCTCGGGCGCTAAGCCCGCCGGCAAGCGCACGCAACCCCGTACTCGTAAGCGCTGATTGCCAAGGAACTGTTTAAATGTCGAAGATGTCGTGGATATACGGTCTGCACACCGTGGAAGCGCTGCTCAATACGGAGCCTGAACGCGTCCTTGAGCTGCAGGCCATGGACACGCGCGAAGATGCGCGTCTGAATCCGTTGGTTAAGCAGGCGCGCCAACTCGGCCTGCCGGTCAGCTTCCGTGATCGCACCGCGCTCGATCAGCTCGCTGACGGTGGCCGCCATCAAGGCATCGTCGCCCGTATTCGCGAGCGTCAAGCCGGCGACGACAACGACCTGCAGGAGCTGCTCGATGGCCTGAGCGTGCCGCCGTTGCTGCTGATTCTCGATGCAGTCACTGACCCGCACAATCTCGGCGCCTGCCTGCGCACGGCTGAAGCGGCCGGCGTGCATGCTGTGGTGTGTCCGCGCGATAAGGCTGTCGGCCTAACGCCGGTCGTGCGTAAAGTCGCCTGTGGCGCTGCCGAACTGATCCCGTTCATGCAGATCACCAACCTGGCGCGCACCATCAAGCAATTGCAGGAGCGTGGTGTCTGGGTCGTCGGCACCAGTCTCGGCGACGGCGCCAAGCCGTTCTACGATGTCAATCTGAAAGGCCCGCTGGCGATTGTCATGGGGGCGGAAGGTACGGGCTTACGACGACTCACAGCGGAATTGTGCGACCACCTTGCGTATATCCCGATGGCCGGGCAGATCGAGAGCCTCAACGTTAGCGTGGCCACTGGCGTTGCGCTGTTTGAGGCTGTTCGGCAGCGTGCTCGTTGAGCCTGTGTTTTGAGGCTTGTCAGCTGGAACTGTAACGGCGCTTTGCGCAAAAAGTTCTTAGAGCTGCAAGCTCTCGAAGCAGATATTTACATCGTCCAAGAGTGCGAAGATCCAAAGCGCTGTTCAGATAGAGCCTACTCGGAGTGGGCTCAAAACTCCTTATGGATAGGCGGGAGCAAAAGTCGTGGGCTAGGCGTGTTTGCTAGGCCTCGATTAGTGCTGACTGAAATGCAATTGGATGCGAAAGGCCTCGAGCTGTTCCTTCCCTTCAAAGTTAATGACACAGTCACCTTCTTAGCGGTATGGACAAAAGAAGCGGGCTCGCCAACGTTCAAGTACATCGGCCAGCTTTGGAAGTACCTCCAGTTGCACGCGGACTTTCTAAGCGCCGGAAAATCAATTCTGATTGGCGATCTCAATAGCAATGTCTGTTGGGATAAATGGGATCGTTGGTGGAATCACTCGGATGTCGTCAAGCAATTAGCGGACCTTGGGTTGCACAGCCTGTATCACCACCAAAGCACTGAGCTCCAAGGAGCAGAGATGGTCCCCACTTTTTTCATGCATCGCAACACCGAAAAGCCGTATCACATCGATTATTCATTTTTGTCCCAAGAGCTTCTGCAAGACGCAGCGCTACAAATAGGTATTCCCCAAAATTGGATAGCGCACAGCGACCACATGCCGCTAATTGTGGACCTCCCAAATTCTTTAGGTTTTGAGCATGCTGTTGGTGGTGGGAGTTGAGCAGGGTAGCCGTCGTCACGCGCCATGGATGGCGCGTGAGAGCCTACATGGACGTACTCGCGGCGTGCGGCAGCCCTGCTTAACTCCCACCACCAGCTGACCCGCTTGAAAAACCACCAAATTCCTGTATAGTCGCGCGTCCTCCGCATGGTCTTCACCGACTATCCGGAGTCGCGAGCGCCTAATTCTGAAGAACAAGGCCTCGTACTCCTTGCTCCGCCGCTGTCCGGCGGGGCTGTTCAATCCGTAAGGAGCACAATCCGATGCGTCATTATGAAGTCGTGTTCCTGGTGCACCCCGATCAAAGCGAGCAAGTTCCCGCGATGGTCGAGCGTTACACCGGGATGGTAAAAGATTCGGGCGGTTCCGTTCACCGCTACGAAGATTGGGGCCGCCGCCAGTTGGCTTACCCAATCAACAAAGTTCACAAAGCTCACTACATCCTGCTCAACATTGAATGCGCTGATAGCGTTCGTGCTGAACTGGAAGAAGCGTTCCGTTATAACGATGCCGTGATCCGCAGCCTGATCATCCGTCGTGACGAAGCCATTACCGAAGAATCCATCCTGGCCAAGGGCGCTGAAGAAAAACGCGCTCGTAAGGCGGCTCGCGCCGACGAAGGTCAGGAGTATTCGGCTTCCGCTGAATAACTCAGATCGTTAGCGTGGAGCAAAACACGCTGCAGATCACAGGGATACTGGAAAAGCAGTATCCGCCTCGGGTCAGTCCCGCCGGCGTCGCGCATCAGGATTTTCTGTTGCAGCACCGGTCCCGGCAACGGGAAGCTGGCTCGGCACGCGAGGCTCGCCTCGTGCTCACGGTACATTGTGCTGGTGAGTTAGTGCAGCAGTTGCAAGCTTTGCAGCGGGGTGATCGGTTAGTGGTGACGGGGTTTCTGGCTATGGCGAGTTATCGCGACACCGAAAAAGTGGTTTTGCACGCGCAAACGTTAGACAGACAAGATTAAGGAGAGGAAACCATGGCGCGTTTCTATCGTCGTCGTAAGTTCTGCCGTTTCACGGCTGAAAAGGTCACCTACATCGATTACAAAGATGTTGAGACCCTGAAGCAATTCATCACCGAGAACGGCAAGATCGTCCCGAGCCGTATTACCGGTACCAAGGCACGCTACCAGCGTCAGCTGACCCTCGCTATTAAGCAGGCCCGCTACCTGGCAATCATGCCGTATACCGATAACCACATTTAAGGTTGGGGTGCGTGATGCAAGTTATTCTGTTAGAAAAAATCAAAGGCCTCGGCGCTCTCGGCACCAAGGTTGACGTGAAGCCAGGCTACGGCCGCAACTTCCTGATCCCACAGGGCAAAGCACTGCCAGCTACGGCTCGCAACTTGGCCGATTTCGAAGTGCGTCGTGCTGAGCTTGAGCGTCAGGAAGCTGCTGTTCTGGCTGCTGCTGAAGCTCGCGCTGCTGCATTGGCTGAACTGAGCCTGACCATCGCCTCTAAGGCTGGTGACGAAGGTAAGCTGTTCGGTTCGATCGGCAACCGTGACATCGCTGAAGCAGCTACCGCTGCTGGCGTTGCTGTGGACAAGAGCGAAGTTCGTCTGCCGACGGGCCCGCTGCGTCATACCGGCGAGTACGACATTGCTGTTCAGGTTCATAGCGACCTGTTGGCATCGGTTAAAGTGGTTATCGTTGCTGAGTAAGCAATGTTGACCCGCTGATGTCGTATCAGTAAAAAACAGGGCGCTTGGGGCAACTCAAGCGCCCTGTTTGTTTTGGGCTTTTGCGCTAAGCTTGCAGCCTTGTTGGAAGAGAATATCTATGTCGCAATCTACCTCTGTCGCCTCGGAAAACACGCTGGCGAACCTGAAATTGCCACCGCATTCGCTGGAGGCTGAACAGGCCGTGCTCGGTGGCCTGATGCTGGACGACCAAGCCTGGGACAGGGTTTCAGATCGCGTCAAAGAGGAAGACTTCTACCGCCGTGATCATCGCCTGATATTTCAAGCCATCGCTCTCTTGGCAAACGCGGGCGATCCGCGCGATGCCCTAACAGTATCGGAAACGCTGACCCGTCTCGGGGAGTTGGACAATGCCGGTGGCTTGGCCTACCTCGGTGAGCTAGTGCGTAACACCTCATCGGCCACGAATATTGCTGCCTATGGCGACATCGTGCGTGAACGCTCGGTGCTGCGTCAGCTCATCCGCATCAGCAATGAGGTGTCGGACACCGCGTTTCAGCCACAGGGGGCTACCGCACAAGACATTCTCGATCAGGCTGAGCGCAAGATTTTTGCCATTGCCGAACAGCAGCAAAAGGGCGGCGGCCCCCAAGCCTTACGACCTTTGCTGCAAAAGGCCTTGGATCGAATTGATAAGCTCTTTCAGTCCACTGAGTCTATTACCGGCCTGAGCACCGGATTTACCGATCTCGATGATCGGACCTCGGGTCTGCAAAATGGCGACTTGGTGATTGTGGCGGCACGTCCGTCCATGGGTAAAACCACGTTTGCCATGAACCTCGTGGAAAATGCCATGTTGCGCTCGGGCAAGCCGGTGCTGGTGTTCTCCATGGAAATGCCCGCCGAACAGTTGGTCATGCGTATGTTGTCGTCGCTGGGGCGTATTGATCAGGGGCGTGTGCGTTCGGGCAAGCTCGAGGAAGAAGATTGGCCGCGCCTCACCTCAACCATGACCATGCTGACGGAGCAGAAGTTATTGATTGATGATTCGGCGTCGTTAAGTCCTAACGATGTTCGTACCCGTGCTCGGCGCGTGGCACGTGAGCAGGGCGGCTTAGGCCTGATCATGGTCGACTACTTGCAGCTCATGCGGGTGCCTGGCTTGGAAAGCAACCGCGTGAACGAAATTTCGGAAATCTCGCGCTCGTTGAAGGCGCTGGCGAAAGAAATGGAATGCCCGGTGATTGCGCTATCGCAGCTCAACCGCTCGCTGGAGCAACGACCGAATAAGCGCCCGGTGATGTCGGACTTGCGTGAGTCTGGTGCTATTGAGCAAGACGCGGACGTCATCATGTTTATCTATCGCGATGAGGTCTACAACCCGGAGTCGCCAGACAAAGGCACGGCTGAGATCATTATTGGTAAGCAGCGTAACGGACCGATTGGTGCGTTGCGCTTGGCCTTCCATGGCAAGTACACCCGTTTCGAGGATTTGGCGCCTGAGCACTATCGCAACATGGAAAGTGACTACTAATTCGAACACCGAACGTCATACGAACACCGCACGACTGGAGCGCGAGACAACGCATGCGTGATACCTGGCTGACGCTGAACCCCCATGCGCTGACGCAAAATCTCGCGGTGTTGCGTGCGCATCATCCGCAATCCAAGCTGCTGGCCATGGTCAAAGCCGATGCCTACGGTCACGGTGTGGCGCAGGTAGCGCCGTTGTTAGCAACGCAGGTGGATGCTTTCGGCGTGGCATTTCTCGATGAAGCCTTGGCGCTAAGAGCACAAGGCATTAGCACGCCTATCGCCGTGCTGGAAGGTGTGTTCACAGCCGCTGAATTGGCTGCAGCACGCACAGCACAGCTGTCCTTGGCCGTGCATAGCCCGGAGCAAGTGGCGCTCTTGCAAGCTGCGCCAGCAGGTGAGCCACTCACCGTGTGGCTCAAACTCAACACCGGCATGAATCGTCTTGGTTTTCGTCCAGCAGACGCGCTCAAGGTCTGGCATCAGCTGCACCGACTGCCCCTGGTGAGCTCGATTCATGTCATGACGCACTTTGCCCGAGCCGATGAGTTAGCCTGCCCGCAGACCGAGTTGCAGTGGGGTCGTTTTTGCGCGGTACGCGATGCCATTGCACTGGCGCAGCATGAGCCCGTCATTGCCAGCGTTGCCAACTCGGCCGCTATTTTGGCGTGGCCACAGACGCAAACCGAGTGGATGCGCCCCGGTATCGCCCTATACGGCAGCTCCCCATTTGCTGATCAATGTGCTGAACATTTTGGCCTACAACCTGTTATGACCTTGCACTCGCGAATTATTGCTGTGCATGAGTTGAGTGCGGGCGATGAGGTGGGTTATGGCGCAACCTGGGTGGCTGACGCCGCCACGCGTGTAGCCGTGGTTGCCATTGGCTATGGCGATGGCTATCCCCGCCATGCGCGTAATGGCACGCCGGTGTTGGTGAATGGCCACCGCTGTGCGTTGATCGGTCGAGTGTCTATGGACATGATTACGGTGGATCTTGGCGCAGTGGCGGCAAAACCCGGCGACGAGGTCGTGCTTTGGGGCGAGGGCTTGCCTGCTGATGAAGTCGCGCAAGCCGCCGGCACCATCAGCTATGAGCTATTTTGCCGACTAACGCCCCGCGTGCGTCGAGTGCCACCGAGTCTGTTGAGTCCGTCTCATGTCTAAGCTACGCAGTGTCTATGTCTGTGCCGACTGTGGCAGTGAGGCGAGCAAGTGGTCGGGCCAATGCGGTGACTGCGGCGCTTGGAACACAATGGCTGAGGTGCAGCGAGAGCCTGCGGTGACCGGCAAGGGTGCGCGCGCTAGACCCGGAGGTTATGCGGGTCAGGCTGCAACGGTCACGGCGCTGCGCGATGTGCAAATTGATGCTCAAGAGCGGCGCACGAAAACGGGGTTGTCTGAGCTCGACCGCGTGTTGGGTGGCGGGCTGGTGGATGGCTCGGTAGTGCTCATTGGCGGCGATCCTGGCATTGGTAAATCGACCATTCTGCTGCAAACACTGACGCATCTGGCGGCGACACAGACGGCACTTTATGTGACGGGCGAGGAATCGTTGGCGCAGGTGGCCCTGCGAGCACGCCGCTTGGAATTGCCGGTGGAACATCTGCGCTTGATGGCGGAAACCAGCGTGGAGCGCATTCTGGCGACGGCACAGATCGAACAGCCAAAAATCATGGTCATTGATTCGATTCAGACCCTGTATACCGAAGCCCTGAATTCAGCGCCGGGAGGTGTGTCGCAGATTCGGGAGTCCGCAGCGCTGCTTACCCGTTATGCCAAACAAAGCGGCTGTGCCTTGTTTCTGGTGGGTCATGTCACGAAAGACGGCACACTGGCTGGCCCGCGCGTGCTTGAGCACATGGTGGATTGTGTCCTGTACTTTGAAGGCGAAGCCGATTCTCGTTTCCGCTTGATTCGTGCGGCTAAGAATCGTTTTGGTGCAGTCAATGAGTTAGGCGTGTTCGCCATGACCGATCGCGGCCTGCGCGAGGTGTCGAACCCCTCGGCGATTTTCTTGTCACGCTACGATCAGCCCATTCCTGGCTCGGTGGTTATGGTCACTCGTGAAGGCACGCGGCCTTTGCTGGTGGAGGTGCAGGCCTTGGTGGACGATGCATTCAGCAACCCGCGCCGCGTGGCTGTAGGTTTGGACCAGAATCGTCTGGCCATGCTGCTGGCGGTTTTGCATCGTCATGGCGGCATCGCCAGTGTGGGGCAGGATGTGTTCGTGAACGTGGTGGGTGGTGTGAAAGTGCTGGAAACCGGCTCTGATTTGGCCGTGGTCTTGGCCGTCACATCGAGCTTGCGCGGCCAGCCTCTGGATAGCGACCTCGTGGTCTTTGGCGAGATCGGCCTGAGCGGCGAAATTCGCCCGGTGCCGAATGGTCAAGAGCGCCTGCGTGAAGCAGCCAAGCATGGATTTAAGCGTGCCATCGTGCCTCGAGGCAATGTGCCCAAGCAGGGTATCGACGGCATGCAAGTGATTGGCGTGGGGCGTCTGGCCGAGGCCATCGAAGCGCTTTAGCCGATGCGCTTTCATTCAGCGTCTTAACGGGGAAGCCAGCCTAAACTGGCTTCCGTGCCTGCGGGTCCCGGCCGATACTCCGCTCCACACCAGCCCGCATAGGGCAGCTCGTCAATCACTGCGAATACAGATTTGAAGTCGATGGTGCCGGTGCCGGGCGCGCCGCGACCCGGATTGTCGGCAAATTGAATATGGCCAATCAGCGGCCAGTTCTCCACCAAGCTGCTGATTAAGTCCTCGCCCATGCGTGCTAAGTGATAGCAATCAAATTGCATCTTCAGGGTGGGGTGATCGGCAGCCTCCAAAATCTCCTGCATCTGCGCGATGTTATGGATGAGGAATCGAGGCATATCGTCTGTGTTAATGGCCTCCAGCGTGGTGGTGACGCCCACGCTGTGAAAGGCCTCGGCGGCATAGCGAGCATTTGCGGTGAGGGTATGTAGGCAGTGCAGCAAATCCCCTTCTTCGGGCAAGCGTCCAGCTAACACATTGACGCAGCGCACGCCCAGCTCCTCGGCATAAGGCAATGCCTGAAGCACGGCGCGACGGAACTCCTGCTCGCGCCCCGGTACGCTGGCAATGCCATCGCCGCCCTGCATTAAGTTGCCTGCCGGTACATTGATCAGCACCAGTTCCAGATCATGCGCATCCAATTCGGTGCGGATGGCTTTCGGGCTGAGCTCATAGGGAAATTGAACTTCAACCGCCTCAAAGCCTGCGGCCTTGGCTGCCGCAAAGCGCTCAATCAGTGGGTATTCCGTAAAGAGCAGCGACAGGTTGGCACAATAGCGAAGCATAGAAATTAGTCCTGTTCTGCAGCGGATGGGCGGGCATGTAAGAGCACCGTCGAGCTCAGGTCTTCACGCGTGAAACCGTGGTCGGCATGCCGCTGCATAAGTGTATGCGCTGCCGTGGCAAGAGGCAGTGGGCTGTCCACGGTTTGACCAAGTGAAACCGCATTGCCCAAATCTTTGAGCAGAGTTTGCACTTTCCATTGCACGGGCTCAAAACGCCGCTCCGCCATGCGTGGCGCCAAAATTTGGAAAGGTAGGGAATCGGCAAAGCCGCCGGCTAAGGCGGGGGCGAGCAGTCGTGCATCGACTCCCGCTTGCTCTGCCAAAGCCACCGTTTCGGCAATGAGCAAGCTGTTGGCCGCCACAATCAATTGATTGCAAATTTTCGTGACTTGGCCGGCGCCCACATCGCCCATACGGGTAATGCGCTGTGCGTAGTGTGAAAGTACGGGAGTCACACGGCATATGGCTTCTGCATCGCCGCCGGCCATGATGACCAAACGCCCTTGCTCCGCACCCACCACACCGCCGGATACCGGCGCATCGACCCACGTCGCGCCACATTGCTTATGCAGTTCAGCGGCTAATTGTCGCGTGAGTTCGGCGGTGATGGAGGAGTGGTCAACCACAATCAGTCCGGCATGTGCCCCAGCTAAGATGCCCTGTTCAGCATGCATAACATCGGCGACAGCCGCTGAGTCCGAAACACAAAGTAAAAGCACATCAACATGGGTTGCCATAGCGGCGGGAGAGTCGGCAGGTATGGCGCCGGCAGCTATTAATGCATCGACTTTGCCTGCACTCCGGTTCCATACCTGTAGCGAGATGCCAGCATTTAGCAGCCGCTGGCACAGCGGTAAGCCCATTAGCCCAATGCCGATAAATCCCACACGCATATGTATTTCCTGATCATATAAAACGCACATTGTGCCTTGAACGTTTCGTCACCAAAAGTGTTCAGAACGCTGGGGTTTTTAGCGCGGCGCTGTTACTGTCTAGCGGCATAAAAACAATTAGGAGGAGCTCAGCCATGAGCGCTTTTGAACAAGCTCAACGCGATGTGAAAACCCTGACACAGCGCCCATCCAACGAAGACATGCTGTCTTTGTATGCTCACTTCAAACAAGCCAGTGCCGGTGATGTTTCCGGCAGTCGTCCTGGCATGTTCGACATGATTAATCGCGCCAAATATGATGCGTGGGCCGCGTTAAAGGGCATGAGTCAGGCCGCTGCCGAACAAGCCTACATTGATAAAGTGAACGGCCTGCTTAAAACGCACGCTTAATGCCGCGTTTGCTGTGAAAAAACGAGACGGTGCTTGCGTGTCAACGCCGCCTCGTTTCCAATACGCGCAACTATTCTAGATGACCGCTGTTATGGTTAACCCGTCTTCTGCCCTGCACGATGCCAGCCCTGCGTTTCAGCTAAAGGGCGGCTCTTTTACAGGCACAGTGCTTGAATTGCACAGTACTGACCTTGAGCAGGTCGCCGCACAACTCAAGGCACGTCTTAACGATGCGGCTGCTTGGCTGCAGGAAGCGCCTGTTATTTTAAATGTTGAAAAGGTGGCGAATGCCGGTGTGGATTGGCCCGCCTTAGTGACACTGCTGCGTGCCCATGCAGTCAGTCTGGTTGCTATTCGCGCCCCACAATCTTTGCACGCCAGCTTAGCGGTGCTCGACGTGCCGGTATTGCAAGGCCTTAAGCGTAAGGGGGCTGAAGTTGAAGTCGCCGCGCCTGCGGTGATGGTTGCCACTGTTGCGCCAGCCCCTCGTGCAGCTACCCGCATCGTGACGCAACCGGTGCGTGGTGGTCAGCAGATTTACGCCGAAGGGGATTTAATTGTGTTGGCCCCAGTGAGTGCCGGTGCTGAAGTATTAGCGGATGGCAATATCCATATCTACGCACCGCTGCGTGGCCGTGCGCTGGCGGGTGTTCAAGGCAATAGCGAAGCGCGAATTTTTTGCCAATCACTGGAGGCGGAACTGGTTTCCGTGGCGGGGCGTTACCGCGTCGCAGAAGACCTGAGGAAGACGCCGCAGTGGGGCAAGGCTATTCAAGTAATGCTCGATCAAGATCAGTTGAACCTGCTGGATCTTTAAACAATACTGGCGCGAATTTTGTATTCGCTGATGATGAAATAAGCGTGTTAGTGCAAACACTGACCGCAAAGAGGATGACATTTTGGCAAAGATTATTGTGGTGACATCGGGCAAGGGTGGTGTCGGTAAAACCACCACCAGCGCAGCCATCGGAACGGGCTTAGCCATGCGCGGCCATCGTACGGTCGTGGTCGATTTTGACGTGGGTCTGCGTAACCTCGACCTCATCATGGGGTGTGAGCGCCGCGTGGTGTATGACTTCATTAACGTTATTCAAGGCGATGCATCACTGAATCAAGCCCTGATTAAAGACAAGCGCCTAGACAACCTCTTTGTCTTGGCAGCCAGCCAGACACGGGACAAAGATGCGCTGTCGGAAGAAGGTGTGGCACGCGTCATGGACGAGTTAGCCGCGCAGTTTGATTTCGTCATCTGTGATTCGCCAGCGGGCATCGAGAAAGGCGCACACATGGCGATGTACTTCGCCGATGAAGCCATTGTGGTGACCAACCCCGAAGTGTCGTCGGTACGTGACTCCGATCGCATGCTCGGCCTGCTGTCGAGCAAGTCCAAGCGGGCGGAAGAAAATCGCGACCCCATTAAAGAGTTCCTGCTGTTAACTCGCTACAACCCGATTCGCGTGGAAAGCGGTGAAATGTTGTCGGTGGCGGACGTCGAAGAAATTTTGTCAATTAAGTTGTTGGGCGTGATTCCCGAATCACAAGCCGTTCTCAAGGCATCTAACCAGGGCGTGCCGGTTATTTTCGATGCCGAGTCGGATGCGGGTCAGGCTTATAGTGATGCGGTAGAGCGTTTACTCGGTGCTGATGTGCCGCACCGCTTTTTGGATGTCCAGAAGAAGGGCATTCTTCAGCGACTGTTTGGAGGCTAAGCGATGAGCTTCATGGATTTTTTCCGCGCCCAAAAGAAGCCAACCACAGCTTCCATGGCCAAAGAACGACTGCAGATTATTGTTGCGCATGAGCGTGGCCAGCGCAGTCAGCCCGACTATCTGCCGCAGTTACATCGCGACATTCTCGATGTTATTCGCAAGTATGTGCCGATTCGTGAGGACCAAGTGCAAGTTGAGCTGGATAGCCAAGGCACCTGCTCGGTGCTGGAGCTGAACATCACGCTGCCGGATCGTTAAGCATTCTATTGACGTAATCATCGTGCATAAAAAACCGCCAGATCATCGGCGGTTTTTTTATGCGTGAAACGCCGCTGTGTGGCTTAGCGCGCAACCAGCTCGCCATTACGAACACGAACGGCGTTGCCAACACTGAGATTGGGCGCCTGCGCGTAGCTGAAGCTATCACGACGGCCATCTTCGAAACGCACACGAACGCGATAGCTCGTGGTGGTGCGGGATTTGCTTTCAATGGCATTGCCTGCATAGGCACCGCCCACGACACCGGCTGCTGTAGCAACTTTTTTGCCGGAACCGCCGCCGACCTGATGGCCGAGAACGCCGCCCACAACAGCACCCGCGACCGCGCCTAAGCCAGAGGGCGCTGCAGCTTGGGTAATTGGGGTGATTTCAGTGACGACGCCACAGGAAGCGCAAGTCTCTTTCTGTGCGCTGACGGTTACTGGTTCGGATGTTTTTGCGCTTTCAGCGCTCTTCGATGCAGCTTCGCTTGCTTTATTTGCATCACCAGCGGCAGCAACATCTACGGATGTGCTAGAGGGCAGCCAATTCATCATTTTAGCCACACCGACGCCGGACAAAAGGATGACCGCAATGGCGGCGCTCATGATCAAAAGGTTAGGACGAGTGGTGGGAGTATTCATGGAGCGTGCCTCAGAAAGTGTGAGGCAGTGTAACGGTTCGCGCGCGATTCAGTTGACCTGAACCGCGCGCTAGCGATTAACTCATCTTTTTGTACTTAACGCGCTTAGGCCGTGCTTCGTTGCCCAGCTTCTTGCGGCGATACTCTTCGTACTCGGTGTAGTTGCCGTCGTACCACTCAACTTCATCACCCTCAAAAGCGAGGATGTGCGTAGCGATACGGTCCAAGAACCAGCGATCGTGGGAGACCACCATGGACACGCCAGGGAAGGTCAGCAGCGCTTCTTCCACCGCGCGCAGGGTTTCTACGTCGAGGTCGTTGGAGGGTTCGTCGAGCAGCAGGCAGTTCGCACCCGCTTGCAGAATCTTGGCGAGCTGGAGACGGTTGCGCTCACCGCCGGAGAGTTCGCCGACGCGCTTCTGCTGGTCCTGGCCCTTGAAGTTGAAGCGGCCGATGTAGGCGCGCGACGGGATCTCGTAGTCGCCGACTTTCATGATGTCGAGGCCGCCGGAGACTTCCTCCCAAACGGTCTTGCTGTCATCCAGCGAGTCGCGGATCTGACCGATGTAGGCGACCTTGATGCTCTGGCCGACGATGACCTCGCCGGCATCCGGCTTCTGCTCGCCGGTGATCATGCGGAACAGCGTGGTCTTGCCCGCGCCGTTGGGGCCGACGATGCCGACGATGGCGGCTTTGGGCACGGTGAAGCTCAGGTTTTCATAGAGCAGACGGTCGCCGAAGGACTTGGCAATGCCCTTGACCTCGATGACCTGATCGCCCATGCGCTCGCCGGGCGGAATGTAGATTTCCTGCGTCTCGGCGCGCTTCTGGAACTCTTTGCTGGACAGCTCCTCAAACGCCTGCATACGCGACTTGGACTTGGCCTGACGCGCCTTGGGGTTGCTACGCACCCATTCCAGTTCGCGCTTGAGCGCCTTGGTGTGAGCCTCTTCCTGGCGTTCTTCCATCTCCAGACGCGCGCTCTTCTGCTCCAACCAGCCGGTGTAGTTGCCCTGGTAGGGGATGCCGCGGCCGCGGTCGAGTTCGAGGATCCACTCGGCCACGTTTTCGAGGAAGTAGCGATCGTGGGTGATGGCCACGATGGTTCCGGGGAAATTCTTCAGGAACTGTTCCAGCCAGCCTACCGACTCGGCATCGAGATGGTTGGTGGGTTCGTCGAGCAGCAGCATGTCGGGCTTGGACAGCAGCAGGCGGCAGAGCGCGACGCGACGGCGTTCCCCCCCGGACAGCGTGCTCACATCGGCATCCCAGGCCGGCAGGCGCAAGGCATCAGCGGCCTGTTCGAGCTGGTTGTCGAGGTTGTGACCATCCCAGGCCTGAATGATGGATTCCAGCTTTTCCTGCTCGGCGGCGAGCTTGTCAAAGTCGGCATCTTCCATGGCGTATTCGCCGAAGACTTCATCGAGACGCGCCATGGCGTCGAGGCATTCACGCACGCCATCTTCCACATTGCCGCGCACATTTTTCGAGGGATCCAAATGCGGTTCCTGTTCGAGGTAGCCGATTTTTGTACCAGCCGCGGCGCGTGCTTCACCACTAAAATCTTTGTCCACGCCGGCCATGATTTTCAGCAAGGTAGACTTACCCGAGCCGTTCAGACCGAGCACGCCGATTTTGGCGCCGGGGAAAAACGACAGCGAAATATCTTTGAGAATTTCGCGCTTAGGCGGAACCAATTTCGATACACGATTCATCGTGTAGATATACTGAGCCATGAAACAGACCTTTGTTGCAGCTAGGAAAGGTCGCGATTATACCGAAGCCGGCGAATGATGTACGGCTAAACACAGTTGTCAGGGGAAAGAGCGAATGACGCGTTGGAATCAACTCACAGGCGAGGTTCAGTCTGGGCTGCTACTGCTAACGGCCACCGCAGTGGCGCTCATATTGGCGAATAGCGCTGGGGTTGGGCTCTATCAGGAGCTGTTGTCGATTCCGGTACAGGTACGTGTGGGCGCTTTAGACATCGATAAGTCGCTGCTGCTTTGGATCAATGACGGCCTCATGGCCATGTTCTTTCTCCTGGTCGGCCTCGAGATTAAGCGCGAGGTCGTGCATGGCCACTTGAGCAGTCTGCGAAAGCTGGCCTTGCCCGGCTTTGCAGCCATTGGCGGCATGGTGGTTCCCGCTTTAATTTACGCCTCACTGAACTGGCATGACCCCGTGTTATTGCAGGGCTGGGCGATTCCCTCCGCAACAGACATTGCATTTGCACTGGGCGTACTGGCCTTGCTCGGCTCACGCGTACCGCCGGCCCTGAAGGCCTTCGTGCTGGCGCTTGCGGTGATGGACGATCTCGGTGCAGTGATCATCATCGCGTTGTTCTATACCAGCCAGCTCTCGGTGCTGTCGCTGAGTGTGGCTGCTGCCGCCACGTCGTTACTGGTGCTATTGAATGTGTTGGGTGTGCGCCGCATTGCCATCTACATGGTGGTGGGCGTAGTGCTTTGGGTCAGCGTGCTGAAGTCGGGCGTGCATGCCACGCTGGCCGGTGTCGTCATTGCCTTGGCGATGCCGGTGCGCCACGACGCCGACGGTCATTCGCCAGCAGAAAGTCTTGAGCATGCGTTACAGCCTTGGGTCGCGTTTTTTATTGTGCCCGTCTTTGCTTTTGCCAATGCCGGTGTGAGTTTGCAGGGCGTAGGCGCGGAAGTGTTCAGCAACAGTGTTTTCCAAGGTATTTTTCTGGGGTTGGTGCTGGGCAAGCAGCTGGGTATTTTTGCCTTCTCTTGGCTTTGTATTCGACTCGGCTGGGCGACGCTGCCCGAAAACACATCCTATCGTCAGCTCTATGGCGCAGCCGTGCTGTGCGGCATCGGCTTCACCATGAGTCTGTTTATTAGCTCCCTGGCGTTCCAGCATTCCGGCAGCAGTGTGGAGCTGGTAGACCGCTTGGCGGTACTGATGGCATCCATACTGTCGGCCTGCTTGGGTTACGCGGTGCTGAGCCGCCGCAGCTAATTTATTGAGCTGCGGCCAGTGCCGCGGCCTGCGCCGCCGGCGAGCGCGCCAGATAGCCGAGTGCCTGCTCGGTATTGCCCTCGTGAATCGGATGGAACGAGGGTGAGATCCAGCGCTTAGTAGCCGACACGAGGAAGCTGAACTGAGGGATGTTGTGAGTCAGCTTACCGACGCGCTCGACTTCGCGCAGCAGCGTCCAGAACGGTTTGCGCGCCAAGCGCTGGCCGGCCGGGTCGCTGGCATCCTGACGCGCCATGTTGCGATAGCCTTCGAGCAAGAAGTGAATAAACAACGGGAAAATCACCGCCATTAAGGCCTGACGGGTCAGATAGAAGGCGGGCTCGTTCTTGCACAGGTGCTCGTACACATCAAAGGCTACGGTGCGATGCTCAACCTCTTCGGCCAGATGCCAGCGGAAGACATCCGCCATGATGGGGTCGCCAGCATCCCAGCTTTTGTTGTCCATGGCCCATTGCCCCAGCACACCAGTGAAATGCTCGATGG
This sequence comes from Perlucidibaca sp., assembly GCF_057084925.1. Lineage (NCBI taxonomy): Bacteria > Pseudomonadati > Pseudomonadota > Gammaproteobacteria > Pseudomonadales > Perlucidibacaceae > Perlucidibaca > Perlucidibaca sp. Next base: position 65,762 of record NZ_JBXMRC010000003.1, read on the forward strand.
CAGCAATAATGCCGACGCGCATAATCAGCCACTGCTTATCGATGCGGGGGCCGCTGAGCCCGGAAAGTCCTAGGGGTTTGTCGCCCAGTACCTTGCCAAATAGGCCATCGACGCGACCAAGGAACTGGTCAGTCTCGATGCCGTGGCGCGTCAGGTACTTCTGCGCTTCCTTGTGAACGCGGGCATGCATGCCTTCTTGGCGGATGAAACCTTGCATTTCTTCGCGCAGTATCGGGTCGGTGACTAACGGCAGTGCCTTGTTATAAACGCGGCAGAACCACAGCTCGCCGGCGGGTAGCAGCAAGTGAATACCGTTGATCATGTGGCTGGAGAAATTGTCGCCCGGCAGCCAGTGCAGCGGTGTGCTGTCGAGGTTGAATTGCACGCGGCGGGTCGGCAGTGCGGTGGCTTTACGAGCAGTGGCTTCACGAGTCATGACGGTCTCTCGATTAGACAAAAAGGTTAGGCGGCTTCGCTGGCGTTGGCGCGCAAGTGAGCAAACAAACTGTCTTGCTGGTCGAGCTCACAAGCGGAGATAAACTCGGTGATCCACTGAGCGATCAGTTCGTGATGACTGAGCACGACCCAGTGCGTGGCATCGATATCACGGCGATACAGTTCCGGCACCCACTGCGACAGGTCGCTGTAGAGGTTGTGGCTGGCGTAGTTGTCGAAGCGCGGCACGATGAGCTGTACCGGGCAGCTGGCATAACGCGGCTCCGGATTGGCCAGCTTGGGCAGGAAGTTGGCGCGATAGAGCTGTACGCCTTCTTTGCCATCTTCGACCTGGGTCTGGTTCGGCATGCTTTCGGTCACACCTTCGCGATGCTTGAGGTATTTCGGCCAGAGCTTGCCCAGTCCGGCTTGCCAGAGCGTGGGTGCCAGTACCGGCAACTGGAACATGACCACATACCAGGAGCTGCCGAATTGTTTCACGGCTTTTAGTCGTTCATTGAGCGGCAGGCTGCTGGTGGGTGATAGACGTGTACGCATCCAGTGTGCGGCGTGATCCAGCGATGGGCCGGAAATAGTGGTGTAGCTGGCGATGCGGTCGCGCAGCCTCTCCGTTGTGACGGACTCCCAGCTCTGAATGGAGCCCCAGTCGTGACCCGCGAGGTGGAAGCGGCGTCCGGGAATGACGGCATCGACCACACTCATCAGATCTTTTGAAAGCTGGTCCAGCGAGTAATCGCTGACTCGGCGGCCAGACTCGCTTTGTCCAGCGCCGCGCACATCATAGGCAATCACAAAAAACTGATAAGCCAGCAGCTCCGCTACCGGTAGCCAGACTTGGTGGTTATCGGGGTAACCGTGCACCAGCACAATGGGCGTGTTGCTGGCGTCGCCTAGGGTAGCAACGTGGAGTTTCAGACCATCGCTGCTGTTGATGAATTGATGAGTAGGCATTCCGTAAACCCTCGATGAAACTTAATGGCGTTCAGTTGCCCGGATGATTACATTGAGCGATGTTACATTCAATAGGGAGATTTGCAGCAAGGTGAGCGGCTTTCATGTTCTCTGTCTAATCAGTTCACCTGTTATTTATGGGACTTTCCGGTAGAATCTGCCGCCTCTTTGATCAATCCGCCCTGACCAGTCCTTTCTGACGGAGTTGCCCATGTTCAGCCCAGACCAGACCCTTGCTACTTTCGATCCGGAATTGGCTAAAGCCATCAGCCAAGAAGACGCGCGCCAAGAAGCGCACATTGAGCTGATTGCGTCGGAAAACTATTGCTCACCAGCCGTCATGGAAGCACAGGGCTCGAAGCTGACTAACAAGTACGCCGAAGGGTATCCGGGCAAGCGTTACTACGGTGGCTGCGAATACGTCGATGTGATTGAGCAGCTGGCAATTGATCGCGCCAAGCAGTTGTTCGGTGCCGATTACGCCAATGTGCAGCCGCATGCCGGTTCGCAGGCCAATAGCGCCGTATTCCTGGCGCTGCTCAGCGCCGGCGATACCGTGCTCGGCATGTCGCTGGCCCACGGTGGTCACCTGACCCACGGTGCCAAGGTCAACTTCTCCGGCAAGAACTACAACGCTGTGCAGTACGGCCTCGACACCGCCACTGGCCTGATTGATTACGACGAAGTCGAGCGTTTAGCCGTTGAGCACAAGCCGAAAATGATCATCGCCGGCTTCTCCGCGTATTCGCAGGTGTTGGATTTCCCGCGCTTCCGCGCCATTGCAGATAAAGTCGGTGCGTACCTGTTTGTGGACATGGCGCACGTGGCGGGTCTGGTTGCTGCCGGTGTTTACCCGAACCCCGTGCCGTTTGCGGATGTCGTGACCACCACCACGCACAAGACGCTGCGCGGTCCACGTTCGGGTCTGATCCTAGCGCGCGCCAACGAAGAAATTGAAAAGAAGCTGAACTCTGCCGTATTCCCCGGCAACCAGGGCGGCCCGTTGATGCACGCGATCGCTGCGAAAGCCGTGTGCTTCAAAGAAGCCATGTCGCCTGATTTCGTGACCTATCAGAAGCAGGTCGTGAAGAATGCTCAAACCATGGCCAAGGTCTTTATGGCGCGTGGCTTTGATGTGGTTTCCGGCGGCACAGAAAACCATCTCTTCCTGCTCTCACTGATCAAGCAAGACATCACCGGCAAAGATGCCGATGCTGCGCTCGGCCGTGTCGGCATCACCGTGAACAAAAATGCCGTACCGAATGACCCGCGCTCACCCTTCGTGACCTCCGGTATTCGTATTGGTACGCCAGCGGTCACCACGCGTGGCTTCAGCGAAGCGGAGTGTGGTGAACTGGCCGGTTGGATTGCAGACGTGATTGAAGGCCTGAAGGGCAACCCAGCGGGTGATGCGGCAGTTGAAGCGGCTGTGGCCGCTAAGGTCAAAGCGATTTGCGCTAAGTACCCCGTCTACGCCGCCTGATCTGAGCCTGCCCTGAGTGGGGCTACCCCGTCTAAAAGTGTTAGCTCCATGTGCTTTTAGACGGGGTAGCCCTACTCAGGACGTCGCTCCGCTCGTCGGGGCTTGCTTTGGTGGTTGGCTGCGTCATATTCACTGTTGTTGACGAAACACAGGGTGGTTCTTTTTATGCATTGTCCTTTCTGCAAAGCGGAAGACACGAAAGTCATCGACTCACGACTCGTCGCCGAGGGTGATCAGATTCGTCGTCGCCGTGAGTGCACCTCCTGTAGCGAGCGTTTCACCACGTTCGAGACCGCTGAACTCGTGATTCCTCGCGTCATCAAGTCCGATGGCCGTCGCCAACCGTTTGATGAAAGCAAGCTTCGTCACGGCATGTTGCATGCGCTGCAAAAGCGTAATGTCAGCATTGATCGGGTGGATGCTGCGCTGAATCATATCCTGCATAAATTGCGTGCCACCGGCGAGCGCGAAGTGAAGTCACGCCTCATTGGTGAGCTGGTGATGGCAGAGCTGAAGCAGCTCGACTCTGTGGCGTATGTGCGCTTTGCCTCGGTCTATCGCGACTTCAAAGACATTGATGCCTTCCGTGCCGAAATTGATAGCCTGAATACGGCTAACGGCATCGAGCCCAACTGATGACATTCTCTGCGCAAGATTATTCTGCACAGGATTACTCGGCCATGGCTGAGGCCCTGCGTCTCGCCGAGCGCGGTCTTTACACTACGGCGCCGAACCCGCGTGTGGGGTGCGTCATCGTGCGTGATGGCGAGGTGATCGGGCGTGGATGGCATGAGCGTGCGGGTGAGCCACATGCTGAAGTTTTTGCCTTGCGCGAGGCCGGTGAGCAGGCGAACGGTGCAACGGCCTATGTGACGCTAGAGCCTTGCGCGCATACCGGTCGTACGCCGCCCTGCGCGGATGCATTAATCGCGGCGGGTCTGTCTCGTGTAGTGATCGCTGTTGCTGACAGTAACCCGCTGGTGGCAGGTCAAGGCGCGCAGCGTTTGCGGGCAGCCGGTATTGCCGTAGACGTTGGGCTCATGGAAGCGCCGGCACGCACGCTCAATGCTGGATTCTTGCGCCGTATTTCGGGTGGACTGCCCTGGTTGCGCATGAAAACGGCCAGCAGTCTTGACGGCCGCACGGCCATGGCGTCGGGCGAGTCACAATGGATTACGGGTGACGCAGCGCGAGCCGATGTCCAATGTTGGCGCGCCCGCAGCAGTGCCATCATCACGGGTATAGCGTCGGTGCTGGCCGATGACTCGCGCTTAAGCGTGAGGTTACCGGATACGGAGCGTCAGCCCTTGCGCGTGGTGCTGGACTCGCAATTGCGGCTATCACCGCAGGCCAAGATGCTGAAAGAGCCGGGTGCGACCTTAGTGCTTACGCGCGCGGACAGCTTGAGTACGGGCGGGCAACGCTTGCAGTTATTGCAGCGCGCCGGTGCCGAGGTGAAAGCCGTGGCGACGAATAATCAGGGTCGTCTTTGCCCACGCGCGGTGATGCGTGAATTGGCGCAGCGCCAGTGCAATGACGTTTTACTGGAGGCGGGCGCTACACTCAATGCCGCCTTCTTGCAGGCTGGGCTTGTGGATGAGTGGCTGCTTTATCAAGCCCCGACGCTGCTGGGTGCATCAGCGCGACCCTTAGTAGACTGGTCGCTCGCACAAATGGCGCAACAACAGCGCTGGCAACTACAAGACTGTCGTCAAATTGGCGATGATATGCGCATGACCTTGATACCCATCGCTACCGCGACGGCTCATCTTGTTAAGTTAGGGGAGTAGGGCATGTTCACCGGCATTATTGAAGCCATTGGTACGGTGCGTCGCCTTGAGCCACGCGGCGGCGACCTGCGCCTGACCGTTGCCACCGGCAAACTCGATCTGCGCGATGTCAAACTCGGCGATTCGATTGCCACCAACGGCGTCTGCTTGACCGTGGTTGAGCAAGGCAGTGATTACTACGTCGCGGATGTGTCCGGTGAGACGGTGCGCCGTTCCACGCTGGCCAGCTTTCGCGTGGGTCAGCGCGTGAACTTAGAAAAAGCCCTCACACCCACCACGCGCTTAGGTGGCCATCTGGTCAGCGGCCATGTGGATGGCATTGGTGAGGTCATCTCCATGCAGCCCGATGCCCGTTCAATTCGCTATCGTGTCAAAGCGCCAGATGAACTGGCGAAATACATTGCCGAGAAGGGCTCGATCACCACCGATGGCATCAGCCTGACCGTGAATGCCATTGATGGCGCGATTTTTGATCTCAACATCGTGCCGCACACCGTGAGCGAAACCAATATTGCTGATTGGGCGCCGGGCGTGCGCCTGAATCTAGAAGTCGATATTCTCGCCCGCTACTTGGAGCGATTGCTGCTGGGTGATCGTGCGGCTCAGTCGCAAGCGGCATCCGCTGGCGGCATTACCTTGTCGTTTCTCGCAGAGAATGGCTATGGTCATGGCTAAGCCTTTTGGATCTGTGCTTGCGCTACTCCTGTGTATGGGTGTGAGTGGCTCCACTTGGGCGGCGAAAGACTTTGCGCGTGAGCGTGAAGTGCGTTTTATGCAAGCGTGCCTGAGTGACGCCACCGTCGCGGCAGGTCAGCGTCAAGCCTTGTGTGCGTGTGTGCGAGATGCCTTCGCTTATGGCGGCCAAACCACGTTTGGGCTGACCGATGTGCTGACCTTAGAGGACAGCGATTGGGAAGCGCCAGATCGTCGTCTGCCGCGTAATAGCTTGGGCCAAGAAGTTCGCCTGATTCGTCAGTCTTGTTTAAATACCTTGAGTCCAGCGCGCCCCGTGGCCCGCTGATTTCACCTTGATGCACCTTGTAGAGTACTGATTGGCATGAAATTGAATAGCGTTGAGGAACTGATCGAAGACATCCGCGCCGGCAAAATGGTGGTGTTGATGGATGACGAAGATCGCGAAAATGAAGGCGATATTGTCATGGCCGCCGAGCATTGCCGAGCCGAAGACATTAATTTTATGGCTCGTCATGCGCGTGGCTTGATTTGCATGCCGATGACACGCGAGCGCTGTCAGCAGCTCGACCTGCCGCTGATGGTGCAGGCCAATAACTCCGGTTATGGCACCAAGTTCACGGTGTCGATTGAAGCCGCAACCGGTGTGACTACCGGCATCTCTGCCGCTGACCGTGCGCGTACCGTGCAAGTGGCCGCTATGCGCGAAGCCAAGGCCAGCGATATCGTGCAGCCCGGCCACATTTTCCCGCTCATGGCAGAGCCCGGTGGTGTGCTGCACCGCGCCGGTCACACCGAAGCGGCCTGCGACCTGCCGCGTTTGGCGGGTTTGGAACCTGCTGGTGTGATTTGCGAAATCATGAACGACGACGGCACCATGGCGCGCCGCCCCGATCTGGAAAAGTTCGCCGAGCTGCACGGCCTCAAGATTGGCACCATCGCGGACCTGATTCATTACCGTGTGGTCAATGAAAAGACTGTGAACTGCGAATCGCGCAAGACCCTGCCAACTGAGTTTGGTGACCTGCAACTGCACGTCTACCGCGAGGCCGGTAACAACGGTGTACACGTTGCCTTAGTGAAGGGCGAATTGGCGGCGGGTGTGGTGCCGACTGTGCGTGTGCATGCGCTAAATCCGCTGCGAGATTTGCTGCATGCCCGTTATAAGGGTCGCTTAGGCTGGAACTTGCAGAAGAGCTTGCAGGCCATTAGCAGTGCCGAAGCCGGCGTGCTGGTGCTGCTCGGTCAGGACTACAAAGCGCAGAACATGGTCGAGCACATTGAAGACTTTTTTGCGCCCAATGCCCGTGCGGCTGAGAGCGCAGGGATGTATCGCACCATTGGCGTGGGCTCGCAGATCTTGCGTGATCTGGGCGTGACGCAAATGCGTTTGCTTAGCTCCCCGCTCAAATTTAATGCGCTCTCTGGCTTTGGCCTCGAGATCGTCGAATACGTCACCACGGAATAACTTACTTTTAACTGTTTAGAGGATTCATCCATGAGCCACATTAAGACCCTGGAAGGTAACTTCAGCAACGCCGATGCCCGCTACGCCATTGCCGTTGGTCGCTTCAATAGCTTCGTTGTGGAATCGCTGCTGTCGGGTGCGCTCGATGCCCTGAAGCGTCACGGTGTGAGCGACAGCAACATCACCATCATCCGTGTGCCCGGTGCTTGGGAACTGCCGCTGATCGCCAAGAAGCTGGTCGCTACCGGTAACTACGACGCCATCATTGCGCTCGGTGCGGTGATTCGTGGCGGCACGCCGCACTTCGATTTTGTTGCAGGCGAATGTGCCAAGGGCCTGGGCGTGGTCTCGCTGGATTCCGGTCTGCCCATCAGCTTTGGCGTACTCACCGTAGACAGCATTGAGCAGGCCATTGAGCGTTCCGGCACCAAGGCCGGTAACAAAGGCGCCGATGCGGCCATGGTCGCCATTGAAATGATTTCCGTGATGAAGGCAGTAGGCTGAGTCGTGACCCAAGCTAATGGTTTGAACCCCTCGGCGCGTCGCAAAGCGCGCCGATTTGCCTTGCAGGGGCTATACGAGTGGCAGCTGTCGGGCAACCCGTCGTATGAGATCGAGGCGCGTTATCGCGTCGAAAATGCCATGCACAAGGTTGATCTCGACTACTTCCACGAGTTGCTGTCGCGTATCCCGACGCTGACTGAGACGCTGGATGCACTGTTCGAGCCGTTTCTCGATCGCGCCTTCGAGACGCTGGACCCGGTCGAGCTGGCGACGCTGCGCATTGGCACCTACGAGCTCAAGCACCGACTCGATGTGCCGTATCGCGTGGTGATTAATGAAGGTATTGAGTTGGCCAAGACCTTCGGCGCCTCGGAATCGCATAAGTACATCAATGGTGTGCTGGATCAGCTGGCCGTCACGTTGCGGCCACACGAGCGCGACTAAGCTCACCTCACACGGTATCGCTGCCGGGAGTCTGAAATGGCGCTGGATGAGTTTGGCCTGATCCGGCGCTATTTCACCCGCGCCGACCGACCGTTGCCCGCTAGCGTGCGCCTCGGTATTGGTGATGATGCGGCGTTGCTTGATTTGCCGCCCGGCGAATCACTGGCCGTGACCACGGATACACTGGTCGCTGGCCGCCATTTTCCCGCCGATGCCTTACCGTTCGATATTGGTTGGAAAGCACTGGCCGTCAATCTCTCCGACCTTGCTGCCATGGGTGCCACACCCGTCGGCGTTACTCTGGCGCTTACATTGCCAGCGGCCGATGAGGCTTGGATGGCGGCATTTGCCGAAGGCTTCTTTACCCTAGCGGATGCTCACGGCGTGCCGCTGATTGGTGGCGACACCACGCGCGGCCCACTCAGCATCACCGTCACTGCGCTGGGCAGTGTGCCGCCCGCACAAGCCTTGCGCCGCGATGGTGCGCAGCCCGGTGATCTCATTTATGTCAGTGGCACCTTGGGTGATGGCGGCTTAGGTTTGGCGCTCACACAAGACCGTCTGCATGACGTGCATTTGCCGCCCTTACATCAAGCCCATGCCCTTGCGCGATTGCATAGACCCACGCCCCGACTGGCGCTGGGGCTGGCCCTGCGCGGCATGGCCACGGCTGCCATGGATGTATCAGATGGCCTGCTGCAAGACCTCGGGCATTTGCTCAAGGCCTCGGGTGGTATGCAGCCGCTGGGTGCGACGCTAACCCTGGAACAGCTGCCGCTGTCGCCTGCCATGCAATATCTGGCGGGTGAGGGGGACGCATTTCAGCAGCAGGTGCTGGATTGGGCGTTGGCGGCGGGTGATGACTATGAGCTGCTGTTTACGGTGCCGGTTGAGCGGCAAGAGCAAGTGGATGCATTGGCGCATGCACTGGGATTGCCGCTGACGCAGATTGGGGTGGTTGGTACGTCGGCGGGGCTGGATTTGATTTGGAAATCAGAGCCCTATCGAAATGCTGGGCTTGCAGGTTATCGGCATTTTTGACGGACTGATAGTTCGGCAAAGCACGGGAAAGATTTAGGTGAGCTCATAAAGTAAAAGACCCGATGACCAAGCGCTTAGAGGTCGTGCTTCGTTAGCGCTGGCTCCACCCTCACTCATCCTTCAACGAACACTCCGCCGCACCCGGGCTCTTCGAGCAGCGCACCCGCTTCAGCAAACTCATCATTCGCGGGTCGTAGTCGCCTTCGGCGGTCATCTGAATGCGCGCCTGGCGCATCATTTCCACATATTTCACTTTCTCGTGGGCCGGAATATCTAACCAATATTTTTCCGGAATGCCTTTCTCTTCTTTCTCCACAAAGGCGTAGGCTTTGCCGATTTGGGTATACACAAACTCGCGCAGCTTCTGGCCTACATCCGGTGGAAAGCGGTCGTGGCGAATAATGAGTGCCGCACTCAGCATGACCAGCGGAAAGCGGTAGATAGCGCCTTTTTCACCCAGTCCTCGGTAGATTTCCAGTGGCTTGAACGCGAGTGCTGGTGCAGCAATGATGTCGACCTGACCGTTGTTGAACTTGCCGACGAAGTTGATCACGTCCGAGGCCACCGGCTGCGCACCCATGCGCTGAACCATCTTGGCCTGAGACTTGTCCCACTCCATGACCGCCACTTTCTTACCGGCGGCCTTTTCGATGGAGTTGATGGCGCGGTCATTAACCATAACAAACGCCGCACCGAGCGGAATGTTACCGACCACCTCGAAATGGCCACTGCGCATGAGGGGGGCCATGCGCGGCGAGGAGAGGGTTTTCAGCACCATGTCCATGTGCGCGTTATCGGGAATGCCGCCGACGGCATCGAGACTGCCCACAAACTTATTGAACTGTTTGGCACGCAAGGTAGTGATCGCTGCTGCGTCGCATTGGCCGGCTTTCAAGTCTTCCGCAGCCACGCGCTCATCGGTATAGGCCTTGATGTCGGCGTTCACGCCCCATTTTTTGGCCTCCAGCATGTAGTCCTTGGCATAGCCAACAGCAGGGCCATTAGCACCGATGGGGTCAAAAATGCAGATGCGTACCTTTTTGCCCTCCATCGTTTTCAGGGCTGCCAGCTGTTCGCTGTTCGGTGCGGGAAGGGCATGCGCCAATCCCGTCAGGAGGGCCGTGCTCGCCAGAAGGGCTTTCAGCAGGGTGCAATTCATGTTGGATGCTCTTGTTGTTTTATTGGACGGGCGATTGATCGTGAAAAAAGTGCTCAAGATGATCGAGAAAAACCGGCAAATGAGCAACTGGCAATCGCTCGCCTAAGGCGCGTAATTGCCGGAAAGCCAGCCCTTTGATCATGTAGATGGCGCCATCCAGCGTCTTGTCGACAATCAGGTTGAAGCGCATCAGCCGCTTGGGCTCGTTAACGAAATCGACGAGCACGGCATCGACGATGCTGATCAGCACTTCGATGCCGGCGCGGACATCCACTGACTCGCCGGAACGCAGAGCGGCAATGGTCTGGCGGGCATGTGCGGCCAGCAAGGGCTCAATGCTGACGGCGAGAAACTCGCGCTGTGGCTGGGTGGCCACCAGCGGTTGGATCATCGTCAGGTACTTGGCAGCGACCACCGTCATGCGCTCATTCGACAAAAAGCGCGTGAGCCAGCCGAGGTAGTGCTGCACCTTGCCCTGGATGTCTTCGACAACCTTGAGCGCATCCTGATACAGCGCGTGTTCCGGATGCGCGGCGGCTAACTCGCGTAGCAGCTGGGTGAGAAAGGCATCGACCAGCGTGTTGATGGCCAGTCCCAGGGTTTCCGCCGCCGGCTCTGCCTGGGATTCGCGTATGCCGGCTTTCAGTTTCTGGTGAATTTCGCGCGTGCGGGCCGGAATGACCGGGTCCAGCTCACAGCACACATAGGGCAGGCTAACCGTGCTCATCAGGCCACCTCGGTGCGGTAATGCTGTGCATTGAACGAACCCATCTGCGCGGCGTACTGCGTCGCAAAGCCAGGATACATGGTGGCGTTGTAGCCATCTTCGGTGAGGTACCAGCTCTTGCAGCCGGAGTTCCAGTTGGTGCGTGCCAGGCGCTTCTGGATGGCGCGGTTGTACGTCGCCTGCACGTCCGGCTTCACATCCAGCAGACGCAACTTCTGGTCGCGCAGCGTCTTGATGGTTTCCACGATGTAGCCGATCTGCGACTCCATGTAGACCAGCGCCGAGTTGTGGCCCGGCCCGGAGTTCGGGCCCAGAATGAACGACAAATTGGGGTAGCCGGAGACGTTCACGCTTTTGTAGGCCTGTGCGCCGCGTGCCCATTCATCGGCCAGCACCCGCCCTTGAGTGCCGCGGATGGTGAATGGCGTACCCGCCTTGCAGATGTCAAAGCCGGTCGCGAACACGATGCAGTCCACCTGATGCTCGATGCCTTCGGCGGTGCGAATCCCCTTCGGCGAAATGGTCGCAATCGGCCAGGTGATCAGCTTGCAATTCGGTTTCTGCAACGCCGGGTAGTACTCGCTGGACATCAGCACGCGCTTGCAGCCGATGCGGAAGTCCGGCGTGAGCTGACGACGCAGCCAGGGATCGCTGACCTGATGCTTGAGGAAGGCGGCGCTGATGCGCTCGACCACCCGCGTCATCGGCGTGCTCCAGATGAAACTGAAGGCCATCGACTCGTGACCCCAGTACAGGGCTTTGCGCAGCAGGCTCTGAGTGGCCGGCACGGCGCGGAACAGGGCCTTGCTCCATGCCGGCGAGCGATAGTCCATGCGTGGCATGACCCAGCCTGGCGTGCGTTGGAATACAGTGACCTTTTCGGCGACCTTGACCAGCTCGGGAATGATCTGAATAGCGCTGGCACCGGTCCCGATCACCGCGATGCGCTTGCCCTTGAGGTCATAGTCGTGGTCCCAGCGGGCGCTGTGGATGCGCTTGCCTTCAAAGGTGTCGATACCGGGAATTTTCGGCAGGCTGGGGTTGGCTAGGCCACCCGAGGCCATGACCAGCGAGCGGCCGAGAAACTGCTCACCGTCCTGGGTGGTGACCTGCCAGTAGCCGTCGCTTTCATTGAAGGCGGCCTCTGTGACCGTGCGACCAAACCGGATCAGCGGGCGCAGATCGTTGCTGTCGGCCAGGTGACGAGCATAGTCGAGAATTTCGCCGGAGCCCGAATAGGCCCGTGACCAGTCCGGATTTGGCGCAAACGAGTACGAATACAGGTTAGACGGAATATCGCAGGCGGCGCCGGGGTAGCTGTTGTCACGCCAGGTGCCGCCGACTTCGTCGGCACGTTCAAGGATGACGATATCGCTGATGCCCTGCTGGCGCAGGCGGATGGCCGTGCCCAGGCCACCGAAGCCGGCGCCGATGATCAGCACCTCGCTGATCGCGGTCGGGGCCTTTTTGGCTTTGCGCGGGCGTGCCGCCGGAATGTTCACTTCTGCGTTCATGATTCAGTACTCGTTTAAGACAGGTGTCAGGCGGCCGGTTTCCAGGTCAGTTCTTTGACCCAGGTCGGAATCGGCGGCATCACGCGTTTCGGGATGAAGTCAGTCGCCCGCACCAGGGCATCCACCGGGATATGGTAGAGGCGGTTCTGACGGTTGGTGACCCAGCCGCCGTGACGACTGATGACCTGGTACCAGGGGTTGCGACGGCCCTGTTCAGTACGGCCGCCTATTTTGCGGAACTTGTTCATGGCAGCGTACAGGCTCTCTTCTTTCAGCCCGAGATTGACGATGTTGTCGCGCATGCGGTTGAGCAGCGGCACATAGGACAGGATGCCCAGGATCAGGCGCGGATCTGCCATGGTCGCGACCATCTTCAGCGTGTTCTGGTAGACCTTGCCGTGGCCCTGCATTTCCAGCACGTGGAAGCCGACGCCAAGGTGGCGTGACTCGTCATCGTTGATGTGCGCGAAGGCCTGGTGGCAGACCGGGTCGGCCACGGTGTCGAGCAGGAACTTGCAGAGTGCGCCATCGAGAGCGATTTCCAGCATGGGGATGACCGAACCCAGCGCCTCCAGCGGCATGTCGTCGCTGTAGCGATCCAGCCATTCGATGACCAAGCGCAGGTTGATGTTCGGCTCCGGAATCTCATCGCCATCGAGCATACCCCAACGCTTCATCAGCGCCATTTCGGCGTTGGCGTGACGCTGCTCTTCGGCATGAAAGTAAGTGTAGATTTCCTTCAGCGTATCGTTCGGTGCCTTCTTCGCCATGGCGGCAAAGCCGCGCGCGCCGACGTGCTCGATCCACATCAGGTCGGCCATGAAGGCTTTCAGCTTCGGCCATTGTTCCTCGGTGATCAGCTCGGCACCGGGGGCGTCCCAGTCGATGTCGGCAAGGGCCCACTGGCTGCCCTTGATCTTGACCAGCATGTTTTCCAGATTGATCGTTGCCATGATGTTGCTCCTGAGAAATTAGAGGCTGCTGCCGGCATAACGGTTGATGAGGCCTGCGCCGCGGGCATAGAGCGCCGGGGCCAGACGTTTGCTGCGCCAGATCATGCGCGCGTCGAATTGCGGCAAGACATAGAGCTGGTTTTTGTCGAGGGCATCGAGCGTGGTCCTGGCCACGCGCTCGGGCGCAAAGCCGACCAGATCCATGATTTTTTCGGCCAGGCGCGACGAGCCTTCGCTGATGCGGCCATCGCGCGCGATATTGGTTTTCACGAAGGTCGGGCACAGCGCGGTGACGGCGATACCGGTGCCGGCCATCTCCGCAGACAAGGTTTCCGACAGCGCCAGGGCGGCGGCTTTGCTGACGTTATAGGCGGCCATGCGCGGCGCGGCGGCGAAGCTGGCCGTGGAACAGACATTGATGATGCCGCCGCGGCCGAGAGTCCGCAGGCGTGGCGCAAAGACATGGCAGCCGTGAACCACGCCCCAGAGATTGATGCCCAGCGCCCACTGCCAGTCGGCCATGGGCATATCACCCACGAGCTGGCCGCCGGCACCGACACCGGCGTTGTTGATGACCAGATCCACCGGGCCGCGCAGCCAGGCCTCAGCCTGATCGGCCAGTGCCTCCACCTCGGCCAGCTGGCTGACATCGCAGCGCAGGGCATGGGCCTGGCCGCCCTTGGCCACGATCAGGTCCGCTGTCTCCTGCGCCGTCGCCAGATTGATGTCGGCGCAGATAACGCGACCCCCGCGTGCGGCCAGTTCCAGCGCAAACGCACGACCGATACCGCTGCCGGCACCGGTGACCACGGCGGATGCTTGGGCGGAAACCTTCTGCTTGGCCATGAATTCACTCCTTCAATGTCGTTAAATAATGTGACAGTGAAGAATGTGACTTGTTGATCGTACCAGCGGAAGGCTATCCTCAGACAGGTTTTTGTCATTAGCGGACTAAATATGACGGTTGCACTGCAGGCATCAGAGGGCGTTCTGGTCGCGCGCTATTTGCAATACATGCTGGATTTCATGGCTCAGCGCGGTGTTCCAGGGCAGAGCTTGCTGGCGGATACGGGCTTGCACGCCGATGATCTGCGTAATCACCCGGATTACTTGGTGTCGTTACCTGCTTTTCTGCGCACGATGGAGAACTTGCACCGTCTGGACACTTCACCGACCTTGTCGCTGGAGCTCGGCGCGATGCTGACGATTGGCAGTCACGGCTTTCTCGGCTATGCCGTGCAAGCTAGCCCGAATCTAGCCGAGGCCTTGCTACTGGTGAATCGCTATGCCCTGACTCGCACGCAGCTCATGCAAATCAGTTTTCTCCCTGCCGGCGATAGCGTGACACTCGAGATTACCGATCATGGCCTGCTCGGTTCGTGGTTCCCGCACGTGATCGAAGCCATGCTGGGTTCCTTTCATGCCATTGCCAGCGAGCTGTTCCCAGATTTCACGCACGACGGCGTGAGCATGCAGTTCAGCTTCCCCGAAGCACCGCAACATGTGTTGCTGCGCATGCTGGTGCAAGAGCGTGTTCAGTTTGATTGTGCTGTGACTCGCATTCAGTTCCCGCTGGCGTTACTGGCTCGCCCGTTACCGCGCTCTGATCCCCAGCTAGCGGCGCTGGCGGCAGCCCGCTGTGCGGAAGAGCTGCAGCGCGCCGAAGCCCGGGCGGATTTTCTGACGCGTCTGCGCCGACTGATGCAGCAGCATCTTGCTGATGCCAACGCTCAGGAGCAGGTGGCAGCCAGCTTGAGCATGACGGCGCGCACCCTGCACCGGCGTTTGCGGCTGGAAGGCTTGAGTTTCAAGCAATTGCTCGATGACATGCGGCGTAATGCAGCCACGAGTTTGCTGCGTCATGAGTCCATGACCATCGGTGATATTTCAGCGAAATTGGGCTATCAAGATCAAGCGAATTTTGTCCGCGCCTTCAAGCGCTGGACGGGAATCACACCGAGCCAGTTTAGAAAGCACTGATGGCTCGGTTATGCTGCGCGCCTAGTCGTATCCAAGGAACATTGAGATGTCTGATCATTTACCGCTATCCAAACTGCCTAAATTACCCTGGTGGCTGGCGTTGCCCGCATTTGGCCTAGGCTCCGGCTATAGCCCGAAAGCACCGGGCACCATGGGTTCGCTGGTAGCGTTGGTACTGTTCGCGGGCCTCGCAGCCTTGCCAATGCCAGCTTACCTCGCAGTGCTGCTAATCAGCACGGTTGCCGGTATCGCCATTTGCGATGCTGCCGCGACGCGCATGGGTGTTCACGACCACGCCGGTATTGTCTGGGATGAGTTTGTTGGTCAGTGGATTGCGTTGTTGCCTTTAGTGCCGGTAGCGGCTTGGGATACGCGCACCTTGTTAGCCGTGGCGGCGGGTTTTGCTCTGTTCCGTCTCTTTGATATTTGGAAGCCGTGGCCGGTTCGTTGGGCCGATCGCCACGTGGAAGGAGGCTTCGGCATCATGCTCGATGATGTCATTGCTGGTGTGATGGCTGCGTTGGTGCTGGCGCTCTTGCTGCGACAGGTCTGATACAAGCCGTGTCGCGGTCGTACCGCTGAGCGGCATCAGTTGCTACAATCGCGGCCCTTGATGATTTCCGGAGCTAGCCCGGTGGCCTTTGTGTTTATTGCCTCCTCCCGTTTGCCCACGCGTCACGGCGAATTTAGTATCCATGCCTTTGAAGATGTCGACACCGGCAAAGAGCATGTCGCCTTGAGTATGGGCGACCTCAGCAATGGCCAGCCCGCCTTAGCGCGTCTGCATTCTGAATGCCTCACCGGAGATGGCTTTGGTAGCCTGCGTTGCGATTGCGGCCCACAGTTGGAAGCCGCGATGCGTCAAGTCGCCGAGGCGGGTCACGGCGTGATTTTGTACCTGCGCCAAGAAGGCCGTGGCATAGGCTTGGTGAATAAAATCCGTGCCTATGCCTTGCAAGATGCGGGTGCCGATACCGTGGAAGCCAATGAGCAATTGGGCTTTGGTGCAGACCTTCGTGAATACGCCATGTGTGGCGATATGCTGCGTCACTTGGGCGTTACCCACGTCCGTTTGATGACCAATAATCCGAAGAAAGTGGCTGCTGTAGAAGCGAATGGCGTGACCGTCGTTGAGCGCGTGCCACTAATTTCTGGCCTGAATCCGCACAACGAAGGTTACATGCAGACCAAGACCGACAAGATGGGGCATTTGCTGCCCGACGAGTCGGCCTAAGCGTGATTGCGTTTGAGTTAGTGGCTGGTGTTCTGGTGGGTGAGCGAGTCAATCGCGCGTAGCACGTCGTGACGACTGATCTGACCTACAAGGCAACCTTGGTCGTCTACTACCGGTAGGCGGCGGCGATTATGGAGGTGAAACACTTCGGCCGCGCTCAAAATACTGTCATCGGCATGAATTGTTTGTGGTTTGGATGACATCACGTCACCCACTAAGCCTGAGCTCATCTCGTAATACCCAGACTGCACAATATCCTCTAGGCAGTCAGCCTCCGAAAACATGCCCACGAGCTCGCCCTGACTGACTACGGGTGCGCCGGAGATATTGTGCGAGAGTAGGGTTTTGATGGCTAAATCGATGGTCATTTCGGGGCTCAGCGTTATCAACCGTTGAGCCATGTAATCGGCGACACGTAGCGAATGCAACATGGTGCGCTTCCTGATCGAGAAATCTCATTCATCTATCAAGCGCTTTTGTGTTGCGGTCAAGCGGCAAGTGCCGAGCGGCGGTATTTACCCGCTAGGCGCAGCACTACGAGCTTGAATCGGACTTAACGCAGGCGAGTGCGAATGGCGGCGGCGATGCCGGCAGCGTCTAAGCCGCAGTCGGCGAGCATTTCTGCGGGGCTGCCATGCTCGATGTAGGCATCCCGAATACCGAGCAAGAGCATGGCGTTGCGCAGGCCTTCTTGATGGAGAAATTCAGCTACGGCAGAGCCCGCGCCACCCGCAATGGCATGCTCTTCAATGGTCACCAGCAGCTCATGGCTTGCCGCTAATTCGCGAATCAGCGCGGCATCCAGCGGTTTGACCCAACGCATGTCGACGACGGTGGCGTTAACAGTGCCGTCGTGTGCGAGCTGTTCGGCCGCGCTAAGGGCATCTTGCAGGCGCGCACCAAAGTTGAGGATTGCGATGCGCTCGCCTTGGCGACGGATCACGCCGCGACCAATCGGCAGTACCGTGCTCTGGCGCTCGATGACGCTGCCCGGGCCGGTGCCGCGTGGGTAGCGCACGGCGGCCGGGCCGGGATGCTGCCAGCAGGTTTCCAGCAGCTGGCGGCATTCGTTCTCGTCGCTGGGCGCAGCGATAATGAGGTTGGGCAGGCAGCGCATGAAAGCGAGGTCGTAGGCGCCGGCATGGGTCGGGCCGTCTTCGCCGACGAGCCCTGCGCGGTCGATGCCGAAGGTAACATCGAGATTCTGCAGCGTGACATCGTGAATGAGCTGGTCATAGCCGCGTTGCAGGAAGGTCGAGTAGATCGCCACCACTGGCTTCAGGCCTTCGCAGGCGAGGCCGGCTGCAAATGTGACAGCGTGCTGCTCAGCAATCGCGACATCATGGTAACGCTCGGGATACTCGGCGGCGAAGCGCACCATGCCCGAGCCTTCGCACATGGCCGGGGTGATGGCGATTAGGCGCAGATCCTTGGCGGCGGCATCACAGAGCCAATCACCAAACACATCCGAGTATTTCTTTTTAGGCGCTGCAGTGGGTGCCACTACGACCTTAGCCACGCGCTCGCTCACCGGCGCAATCTTGGTGATGGCGTGATAGCCGATAGGGTCGGCCTCGGCCGGCGCAAAGCCCTTGCCCTTGGTGGTGAACACGTGCAGCAGCTGCGGGCCTTTGGCCTCGCGCAGATTGCCGATGGTCTCGACCAGCTCTTCCAGATTGTGGCCGTCGATGGGCCCGACATAGTTGAAGCCGATGGACTCAAAGAGCGCGCCTGGCGAGTCGGTGACCAGTGTCTTCAGGCTTTCTTCGCTGCGTCGGGCAAAGTTCATCGCTGTCGGCATGGATTGCAGCACACGCTTGCCGCCTTCGCGCATGGCGATGTAGCTCTTGCTGGCCCAGATGCGCGAGAAGTAGTTGGACAGGCCACCCACAGCTTTCGAGATCGACATCTGGTTATCGTTGAGGATGACCAGCATGTCGGTGCCCTGATGGGCAGCATCGTTCAGCGCCTCGAAGGCCATGCCGGCGGTCATCGCGCCATCACCTATGACGGCCACGACCTTGCGATTGCTGCCGGTGAGCTGGGCGCCACGCGCCATGCCCAGCGCAGCTGAAATGGACGTGGACGAGTGGCCGACGCCAAAGGTGTCGTACTCCGACTCTTCGCGGCGCGGGAATGCCGCCAGGCCGTCCTTGTGACGGATGCTGAGCATGGCGTCTTTGCGGCCGGTGAGAATCTTGTGCGGATAGGCCTGATGACCCACATCCCAGACCAGCCGATCGGATGGCGTGTTGTAAACATAGTGCAGGGCGATGGTGAGTTCGACGACGCCGAGCCCGGCACCAAAATGGCCGCCGGTCTGGCTGGTAGACCAGAGCAGGTACTCGCGCAGCTCTGATGCGAGCGCTGGAAGGGCATCTTCCGGTAGTTCGCGCAGCTTGTCCGACGTCGGCACCTGGTCGAGGAGCGGCGTGTGCGGGCGGCTGAGCGGAATCTCGTGGAACATCAATCAATCATCCTGACGCAAAGTATGTGAATTATACCTGCGGATTAATGGTCGCGGGCGAGCAGAAAGCGGGCGAGCTCGCGTAACGGGTTGGCACTCACGCCCAAGGGCAAAAGGGCGTCCAAGGCTTCTTGCGTGAGCTGAGTGGCGAGAGCCTGAGCCGCATCTAGTCCGAGCAAGGCGGGGTAGGTCGACTTTTCATGGCGCTGGTCGGCCCCCGCCGTTTTGCCCAGCACGGCGGTGTCGCCAATGACATCGAGAATATCGTCATGGACTTGAAAGGCGAGGCCGAGGCGGTCGGCGTAGCGATCCAGTGCGGCGAGTTGCTCGGTGTTGGCTTGCCCGGCCTGAGCGCCGAGAGCAACCGCACTGCGAATCAACGCACCCGTTTTATGGCGATGCACGGTTTCCAGCGGTTGCAACGCGAGGTGCTGGCCCTCAGCGGCGAGGTCGAGTTGCTGGCCCACCACCATGTCAAAGGCTGCGGTGGCCAAAAGGGCTGTTTGTGCTGCTTTAATGTGCGCAGACAGCTCCGTGTTCGCTAGGGCGCGAAAGGCCAAGGCCTGCAGGGCATCACCGGCTAATAAGGCGGTGGCTTCATCAAATTGGCGATGACAGGTGGGTTGGCCGCGACGCAGGTCATCGTCATCCATGCACGGCAGGTCGTCGTGCACCAGTGAGTAGCCGTGTATGCACTCCACGGCCAATGCTGCGCTATCGGCCTGCGGCCAATCGCCGCCGACGGCTAAGCAAGCGCCCCAGGCCAGCGCCGGACGAACCCGTTTACCACCATTTTGCATGGCGTAATGAATGGCCGCGATGAGGCGTGCGTCCAAGGCATTTTGTTGTGCCAGGAATAGGCCAAATTGGTCGGCAAAGCGTGCCTGAGAGGCGCGAAGTAAAGCAGGGAGCACGGTCATGGCGGTACTCGTGGCGTTGTGCTTAGGTGTCGTCACGCAGTGGCGCGAAATCGCTCAACTCAATACTGCCATCCGCTTTTGCGAGCAGCATATTCACTTTTTGCTCGGCTTGATCGAGGGCTTGCTGGCATTCACGCGTCAGTTTGACGCCGGACTCAAAGGCTTGCAGTGCGGCTTCTAGGGAGAGCTCGCCAGACTCCAGCTGATGAACCTGTTGTTCAAGTTCAGCCAATGCTTTTTCAAAGTCGATAGCAGCAGTGGGGGCGGTAGACATGGCAGCACTCCGTGAGTCAGACCGCGAACGGTAGCGACTGCCTGCCTGCGGGTCAATGACTCCCGCAGGCAGGGCTGACCTTGCGTCTTAGAAGTTGATACGAACACCCATGACAGCGCCACGGCCTGGTGCGGGCGCTACGTCCTTAATGAACGATGTGGAGCGTCGCACGTCGTCATTGAGCAAGTTGGTCCCGCGCAGGAATAGCGTGGGCTTGCCAAGGCCTACGCGGGTCGCCAAGGTGTAGCTGATATCCGCGTTAAGCAGGTTGTGGCTGCCGGTATTGGTTTCATTAGCACCGCTAATGCGCGTTTGACGATCGGCGTGGGTCAGGCTGATGTTCCCCGACAGCGCGCCTTGATGGCCATGCAGACTGACGCCAACACGGTAAGGCGGCATGCGGGGCACGGGCTGGTTATCGGCCAGTTCACCGCGTACGGCATCGGCAAAAATGCGCGCATCGATCTTTTTCGCCTTGGTGTCCACTAATGCCCACGTAACAGCGCCTTCAACGCCACGGAAGTTGGCGTTTTGCTGTTGGTAGTTCAGGTCTGCGAAATCCTCGCCGTCTACATCAGTGGTGGTGCCCACATCCTGACCATAGATGTAGTCACGCACGCGCTTATGAAAGGCATTGGCCTCAAAGGTCAGCGAGCCGACGTGATGGTCAAAACCAACATCGATATTGAGTGCGCGCTCTTTCTTTAGGTTCGCATTCCCGGTCTCAAAGGTGCCGGTGGCAATGTGTGGACCGTTGGCATAAAGCTCTTCCGTTGCGGGCGCGCGTTCCGCATGCGTCATCGAGGCTTTAAGGTGCGTATGTTCATTAAAGGCATACACCGTACCTGCCGAGAGGCTCACGGGTGTGAATTGGCGAGCAGGTAGGCCTGCGGCAGGCTTGTGGCGGACTTGATCGATGCGCGCACCAAGCTCCAGTTTGCCAATGGCAGTTTGGCGTTCTTCAATGATAAAGAGCCCACCCTGACGCGTGACAACATTGGGCACATAGGCTTCGTCACCAATCGCAGAGAAGTCACGATGGCCGAATTGCACGCCCACGACACCGCGAAAGCCAGCAATGGCTTGGTGAACAGCCTCTACGCGTGCTTGATATTCATCATTTTTAAAGCGTGTGCCGGGTTCGCCGGGCGCTTCAAATTCAATGTGGTCATAACGCGCCGAGCCGGCACGAAACTTTAAGGACTCAAGACCTTTGGTTGGGTTACGCAGGACGACTTGACTATCAAATCGTTGCTGCTTCATGTCGATAAAGGCCTCCTCTTCATTGGGTAGGCCATAGCGGTTTTCATAGCGCGACAGGGCGACGCCTGCGCTGTTGCCGTTGTCGTCGACGTGGTTGTAAGCCACTGCGCCGTTGCGAAGTTCGGTGTCGCTATTGAGCAAGCGTTTCTCGTTGCCCGAACCATCGACATGGGTGTTGCCGGGAATACGGTAGTCATCGCTTCGGGTTTGCGTCACATCGAGGTGCAGTTGGTGCGGACCTTTGCCGTAGTTGATGTCTGCAGACGCATGGTTTTCACGCGCGACAGTCCCTGCGCTCGCTTCCACGGCACCGCTCCAGCCCGGTGTGATCTCAGTCACTAGGCGGCTGTCGCTGACGTTAACGACGCCGCCAATCGCGCCATTGCCATAGAGCAAGGTAGCAGGGCCCTTCAGTACTTCAATTTGACGTGCAATTAAAGGGTTAATGGCGACGGCATGATCGGGGCTCAGGTTAGACACATCCATCGCGCCCACGGCATTGCTCAGTACGTCGACGCGTGGGCCTGCTTGACCGCGAATCACCGGTCGGCCTGCGCCTTGGCCAAAATCTGAGTTAGCCACGCCGAGCTCCTGGCTCAGGGTTTGGCCAATGGTTGCTTGGCGTTTGTTGTCTAGCGCTTCGCCACTGAGCAGCAAGGTGGGTTGCACCATTTCATCGGAGGTGCGACCAAAAGGGCTGGCGGTAATGGTGATTTCCATAAGCTGATGACTTTCGCTCAGTGCGGCCTCGTTCGCGTGTGCAGACATGCTGATCGCGAGTGCAGTGGCGATAGGGAAAGCGGTCATGATGGGCTTTAGCGAGGAGGGAAAACGTGTCATGGCGTGGCTCAGTGGGCTGAATCGAATTGTTATAATATAACTTATTTGCGTTGGCCAGCAAGCTGCGTTTCAGTCGGCACGTGACCACGCTATGATGGCGCTCACTGAAAGGGGATAGAGATGGGTGTGATTGCGGATAATCGAGCGCTAAACGAGTTAAAAGCCATTCGTGCGGAGTGCCAGCGTCGCGTCAAAAAAACGGCCTGGACGTCTGCGGGCGCAGCGGTGATTCCCGTGCCCTTGTTGGACGTGGTGGTGGATGTTGGCTTATTAATGAAGCTGATCCCTGAGATTAATCGGGCGTTTGGTTTGGAGCCTGAGCAAATTCAGGCCATGTCAGACGAGAGTCGTTTAAAGGTGTGGAAACGCCGCGCCGAACGAGGCAGCGAGCTCATTGGCATGGTGGTGACGCGTGAGCTGATTAAGCGCAGCGTGCAGGGCTTGGGGACACGCTTAGTGGCCAAGCAAATTACTAAATTTATTCCCTTGGGCGGCCAGATTGTTGCAGCAACCATTGGTTATTGGGTGATGCGCCGCATGGCCATGACGCATGTGGATGACTGCTTTGAAGTAGCGTGCGCGGCACGGGGTATTAGCGACCGTTAAGGCTGCTTTTGATTATTGTTGAGGAGTGCGGAAGGCATGAAAGGCGCGGAAACCCTGTTGAAAGCAAGCAGCTCGGCGTCGGGACGTCGCTACCGTGGGGTTAGCGAAGAGGTTCGGCGTTCAGAGCGTCGGCAACGCTTTATTGAAGCGGGTCTCGATGTGTTTGGTGGCCGCGGCTATCACAGCTCTACGGTGCGCAGCATTTGTGCGTCGGCGGGTTTGACCGAGCGTTACTTCTACGAGTCCTTTGAGAACAGTGAAGACCTGCTCTGTGCGGTCTATAACGCCTGCGTTCAGCGTCTACGTGAGCATATGTTGGCGGCGCTAGTGGAAGCGCCTGAGGAGCCAGAAGTCATGGCTCGAATTGCCCTTCATCAAGTCTTTGAATGTGTGCGTGAGGATCCGCGTCTGGCACGCATCCTGTTTATTGAAGTATTGGGCGTCAGTGAGCGAGTGGACATGATGTATCGCCTCACCGTGGAGAATTTCACAGCCTTAATGGTGCGACTGATGAAGTCCTTATTTGGTGATGGCAAATTGCCGCCGCCGCTCGAAGCCGAAATTATGGCGAATGCATTAATTGGCTCGATTGTGGCCACGGCTGGGCGTTGGTTGTTGCTGGGCTTCTCAACACCCGTGGATGCCGTAGTAGAAAACTTGCATACGATTTTCAAGGGCGTGATTCGTCAGCTCACTAGCGTGGCGGCCGAACATAATTCATCCGTCGCTGAATGATGCGCGTTCGCCTTTCGAGGTAACGCGTACTGCGGTGTTTGTCGTAATAACGCGGGTTTGGCACCATGGCCGCCAATCTCGCTGATTCGTTGGGCGTGAGCGCAGAGGCGGGCTTGCGATAGTAATGACGGGCCGCGGCTTCCGCACCAAACACGCCATCGCCCCATTCAATGACGTTCAAATAAATTTCAAAGATGCGGCGCTTCGTCATCATCTGCTCCAGCATGAAGGTGATGATGGCTTCTTCGCCTTTGCGCCACGGCGTGCGTTTGCCGGATAAAAATAGATTCTTAGCCAGTTGCTGAGAGATCGTCGAGCCGCCAGCGACAATGCGACCTTTCTTCAGGTTTTTCTCCCAAGCGGTTTGCATGCCTTCCCAGTCAAAGCCTTCGTGCTGAAGAAACTTCGCATCTTCAGAAGCCATTACCGCGCGCTTTAAGTTGCGCGAGATCCGCTCATAGGGAACCCAGCGATGATGCAGCTCAGCCTCGGGGTCATCATCCCGCATGTCAGCTAGGCGCGCACTCATAAAGGCCGAGCGCGATGGGTTGTGTTCTATCCACCAGCACACATGCGCAAACAGCCAGCCTTGGTAGAGCAGCACCAAGGCAAGGGTCAGAAGTGTGAGGCGCTTAGCCAGCTTCATCATGGCGGATTTAAGCGTGATAACCGGTGGCGCGCTCGACTTCGGCGCGGGCGCCGAGAATGACCGGAACGCGTTGGTGCAGGCCGGTGGGGGCGATATCCATGATGCGAACACGACCCGTGGTGGCTGCGCCGCCCGCTTGCTCTACCAGCCAGGCCATGGGGTTGGCTTCATACATAAGGCGCAGCTTGCCGCCCTTGCTAGCGGTTTTGCTGTCGAGCGGATATAGAAACACGCCGCCACGGGTCAGGATGCGATGCACATCGGCGACCATGGCCGCGACCCAGCGCATGTTGAAGTCCTTGCCACGCACGCCGGTCTTGCCCTCAAGCAGCTCGCCCACATAGCGTTGCACGGGAGCTTCCCAGTGACGCTGATTAGACATGTTGATGGCGAACTCTTGTGTTTCCTCGGGGATCATCATGCCCGACGTGGTGAGCAGAAATTCGCCGCTGTCTGGATCGAGCGTGAAGGCGTCCACGCCATGGCCCACGGTGATAATGAGCTGAGTCGCCGGGCCATAGATGGCATAGCCAGCGGCGACTTGAGCGGTGCCTGGCTGAAGAAACGGCGTGACTTCCGCGGTATTGCTGCCGGGGGCTGTTTCAAGCACCGAAAAAATTGTGCCGACGGGCGCATTGATATCGATATTGGAGGACCCATCGAGTGGGTCAAACAGCAGTAGGTAGCGGCTGTTTGCGTGTGTGGTCACCGGGAAAGGATCGTCCATTTCCTCAGAGGCCATGCCAGCCAAATGGCCGCCCTGAGCGTGCGCGGCCAGGAGCATGTCGTTAGAAATAACGTCGAGTTTTTTCTGGTCTTCGCCTTGAATGTTCTCACTGCCGGCTTGGCCGAGCATGCCAGTCAGTGCGCCACGGGCAATGGCAGCGCTAATGTTGCGACAGCAGTCGGCTGTGATCTGTAAGGTCTGAATTAAGTCTTGGGGAAGTGGCACAGGGGATTGCTGCAACCAGCGAGTAAACGTCAGGCGGGACATAGGGGCTCCGGCAATAGGCAGTGGCGGTATTAGCGCCTGATTTGCCGCAAAGTATAACAGTGCCTTGCGCTTAACAATGGCTAGACAGTTCGCCATCGGCTGCTCAGAATCTGACGCAGTAGTTTCGTGATGACTTAATGGAGTAAGACGATGAGCTTAGTAAAAGAATTTCGCGAGTTTGCCATACGTGGCAATGTCATTGATCTCGCTGTCGGTGTGATTATCGGCGCTGCTTTTGGCAAAATTGTTTCATCCTTTGTGGGCGATATTGTGATGCCACCTTTGGGTGTCTTGGTCGGTGGCGTGAACTTCTCTGATCTCGCGGTAACGCTGCAAGCGGCGGCGGGTGACAAGCCTGCGGTCATGCTGGCCTACGGTAAATTTATTCAAACCATTTTTGATTTCGTCATTATTGCCTTCGCCGTGATGATGGGCGTGAAGGCCATTAACAGTCTGAAACGACCTGAGCCCGCAGCGGCCCCAGCGGAGCTTGTCGCCCCAGCACCCAGTGCTGAGCAAGCATTGCTGGCTGAAATTCGCGATCTTCTAAAACAGCAGTCGACGTAAACATCATGGCGCTGAGTCTTGAGCGGGCGTTGCTGCGTCTGAAGCGAATGGAGGCTGCACTTATCCGCAGCCACCTCGCGCAGCCCGATGTGTTGTCGCAAGCCGACTATGAGTTGCTGCGTTATGCCCTTGTGCTGGGTCGGCTTCAGGCGTTTGTGCCGGGTGTCGCGGGTGTCGCGCAGGGCACAGCGTCTGTGACGCGCGCGGAGGTGGTGGTTAGCCCCGAGCCGATTCAGGCCTTAAGAGAACTGCTGTTAGCGCAGTTGTATGAGCCCCTGCGCGAACAGCGGAGTGTGGTTCTGCGGCTGTCGCAGTTGCGACAGCGGGTGAGTGCAGTCAAACAGGCCTGCAAAATCGCGCGTGAACAGGTTCTCGCGGATCACGCCAGCGATTTTTCCGCCGCTGAATTGGACGCTGAGCTTTGCCATAAGGTCTTGGTGTTGGCGCCAGGTGGCGGCGGTGGTTCGGGTTTTGTCTATATCGGTCTGGTCGCCCGTTTTCAGGCGGCGGGCATTCGGCCCAGTTATATCGTCGGGGCCTCCATTGGTGCTTTGCTCGGTGGCTTGATGGCGCGTGATCGGTCACCGGATGTCGATGCCCTGATGGCTTGGGGTAAAGGCCTGAAGGTTCGGCATATTTTTTCCCGACCAAAACTGGGCGCCGCCTTGAGTTTGCCGGGCTTGGTGCGTCTGCATCTGCGTGGCATGGATAAGATGTTACGCAATCCGGATGGTTCGCCCTTGCGCATCAAGGATCTGGCCATCCCATACGACGCCATGATTGCTGGCGTGCGTATGTCTGCTTATAAGAGCTTGCCGCAAATCCCTGAGCGTCGGCCCCATTTACTCGGCATACCGATGTTGATTGCCGAGCGCATGCTGCAGCTTATTAGCTATTTTAGTCCGCAAGTCGCTAAGGAGATTGTCTTGGGTCGCGATGCGCGTACCCGCGAATTGCGCGTGGTAGACGCGATAGGCCTGTCTTCAGCCATTCCCGGTGTTCTGCAGTACGCGCCTTATGGCGAGGATGCTGAAAGTCTGGCGATTTTGCGTGAGCTGCGCGAGCAGCATGGCTTGATGGCCTTTATGGATGGCGGCACGGTGGCTAATGTGCCGGCTCGTGCTGCTTGGGAGGGCGTGGAGGCTGGCCGTATTGGTACGCGTAATGCCTATTACTTAGCGCTGGACTGCTTTCATCCCCAGTGGAGTGCGGGCCATGCCTGGCTGATTCCTGTCACGCAGGCGATTCAGGCGCAATTGCCGGCCCAGCGGCCTTACTACGATTGGCTGGTGCGCTTCCAGCCCACGCCGTCGCCAGTAAATTTGCTGCCCTCCGATGAGGTATTCGACAAAGCGTTCCAGTGGGGATGGCAGCAGGCCGATGCCATTTTGGCGCAGATTCAAGAGGCTTTGAGGCCGTTGGCCGTGCCTAACTTCCAGTGATTCCGTGCGGAAACGACGATCTTCATGACTTGCCGGTCGTCGTTTCCTGGGGATTTTAGTGAACGAGTGTTGACTTAAAAAAGTTACATGCGTACTCTGAGTGTGTAGTCGTTCACTTGGAGACGCAAAATGTCGTCACAGTTCAAATTACCTTCTTTTATCAGCCGCACCGTACAAGCGGTTATTACGCCCGCCGTCCTCGATTTCTGGGCCGCCGAACTCGGCTTTGATGCCCGTATCGAGCGCACCATGAGCCGCGTCGTTGCACGCTGGATGGAAACGCCGGACACCGTCACCCTGGTGCTCAAGCCCAACAAGAATTTCCGCGGCTTCAGCGCTGGCCAGCACGTCAACCTCACTGTTGAGATTGATGGCGTTCGCCACACCCGCTCTTACAGCTTCAGCGAAGCCCCGGCCGCAACCGGCCTCGTCGCCATCACCATCAAGAAAGTGCCGAGCGGTCGCGTCAGCGGCCACCTGGTCGACAAGGTCGTTGTGGGTGACACGATCGAGCTTGGTCAGGCCTTTGGCGACATGACTTTCAGTACCGGTGCGCCGGAGAAGATGCTCTTTCTCGCCGCCGGCAGTGGTGTGACACCGCTGATGAGCCTGCTGCGTCAGCTCGTGGCCGAGGGCATGAACCGCGACGTCATCTTCATGTACTGGGTGCGTACCCGCCAAGACCTGATCTTCGGTAATGAACTGAAGGCGCTGGCCGCTCAGCACCCGAATTTCCGCCTGCAGCCGGTTTACGAACTGGAGCCTGAGCTGGAAGCCGGAGAATTGTCCGGTCGCCCGAGCCGCGAACAGCTTGGCAGCGTGGTCAAGGATCTGTGCAAGCGCTCCGTGTATGTCTGCGGCCCGACCGGCTTCATGAATGCCGTGCAGGCGTTGGTGGCAGATGATGCCCTGGCTTTCCACGCCGAAGCGTTCTCGCCGCCGGTGTTTGTGCCGAGCAAGAGCACGGGCATCGCCAAACTGTTCCTGAGCAAGTCCAACCGCACGCTGGAAGTGCCGGAAGGCATGCCGCTGCTCGACGCGCTGGAAGCCCAGGGCATCAAGCCACAGTCCGGCTGCCGCATGGGCATCTGCAATACCTGTGCGTGCGGTAAGGCCAGCGGTGTCACCCGCAACCTGCTGAACAACGAATTGTCTGTGGATGCCAACGCCAGTTTGCGCATCTGCGTGAATGCCGCCGTCGGCGACATCACCCTCGATCTGTAAGACCTCTTCAAGAGAGTTCGGAGAAATATCATGAGCAAGAGCCGTACCCTGACCGCCGCTGAAATCGAAGCTTTCGGTGCCGAAGTTGATGCCATCAAGAAGCGTCATCTGGCCGATGTGGGCGAGAAAGACGCCACCTACATTCGCAAGATCGAAAAGGCCGTGCGCTACACCGAGATCGCTGGTCGCGGTCTGCTGATGGCCGGCATTTTCCCGCCTGCCTTCATCGCCGGCACTGCTCTGCTCGGTGTGTCGAAAATTCTCGACAACATGGAGCTGGGCCACAACGTCATGCACGGTCAGTACGACTTCATGCAGGACCCGCGCTTCAGCGGCCAGACCTTCGAGTGGGACACCTGGTGTACCGCTGACAACTGGCGCTACAGCCACAACTTCATGCACCACACCTACACCAATGTGCTGGGCAAGGACCACGACATCGGCTATGGCGTGCTGCGTATCTTTCCGGAACAAAAGTGGGAGCCGCGCTTCCTCGCCAACCCGGTAATGGCCGTGCTGCTCGCCGTATTCTTCGAGAACCTGCTGGCTCTGCAGACACTGCAGCTGGAAAAGCTGATCTCCGGTGAAAAGTCCTGGAAAGAAGTTCGCGAAGAAGCCAAGCCGACAGTAAAGAAGGGTTTCCGTCAGGTTGCTAAGGACTATGTGTTCTTCCCACTGCTGGCGGGCCCGTTCTTCCTGCCGGTGCTGGCGGGTAACTTCCTCGCCAACATCATCCGCAACCTGTGGACCTTCACCATCATTTTCTGCGGCCACTTCACCGAAGATTCGGAAGTGTTCGCACTGGAAACGCTGGATAACGAAACGCGCGGCCAGTGGTACCTGCGTCAGATGCGCGGCTCCGCCAACCTCACCGGCGGCAAGCTGTTCCACATCATGAGCGGCAACCTCAGCCACCAGATCGAACACCACCTGTTCCCGGAAGTGCCGGCCTGGCGCTACGCCGAGATGTCGGTGGAAATGCAGGAAATTGCGCAGCGCTACGGCCAGAACTACAACAAGGCTTCCTTGTTCAAGCAGTTCGGCACTGTGGTCGGCCGCATCCTGCGTCACTCCTTACCGAGCTCGCCGAAGAAGGCACCGGTGGTGCTGGCTAAATTAGATTCAGCTACGCTGGCCAAAGCGGCCTAACTGTATGCTTGCAGGAGATGACCATGAGTCTGCATCCCGTGGTGATTAATCGTGGTCGTCAGCTTCAACAAGTTTTGAAGCAGACCGATTGGCGTGCGGTGGTTTGGGGTGTTCATGGGGTGAGTCATCTTGCTCTGCATAGTGCTGCCGAGCTCACCGATTTGGTGACCGAGATGGATGGCACCATTCGCCAAGCCCCGGTGCCACTGGGGCGTGTGAATGAGTCCCCGCGTGAGCGTGCGCCGTGGCCCTATCGGCTGGTTGCGCATGTCTTTCGCACCGCAGCGGGTCTTTTGCAGCGCTTGCCGTTGCAGGCCGATATCCGTCAGTCGCATGCCTTGGCGTTGCCCTTGCTCAGTGCCGTTAATGGCGTGCTCGGCGATAAGCTTGAGCGCTGGGACAGTCCGTTGGCACTGGGTATGACCCTTCGTGCCGAAGACAGTGAGGTGTTGGCCTGGTCGCAACTGGCCACCTCTTCAAAGGCCCGCGTCGCGTTGTTCATTCACGGTCTGTGCTGGAGTGAGCGGGAGTGGCAGACGCCGGCTCAAAAACAGTTCCAAGCCTTGCTGGAAAACAAGGGTTGGACCTCCGGCTGGCTGCGTTACAACAGTGGTCGCCCTATCTGGCGTAATGGCGCGGACTTGTCTGAGTGGCTGGAAGCCGCGCTGGAAGCTCATCCTGTAAAAGAGCTGGTGCTGGTTGGGCATAGTCAGGGCGGGTTGTTGATTCGCAGTGCCTTTGCTCACGCTCAGGCGGCAGGCTATGACTGGCCCCAACGCGTGACCCGGGCGGCCTATCTGGCCACGCCACATCAAGGCGCTC
The DNA here is from genome assembly GCF_057084925.1 of Perlucidibaca sp. Classification (NCBI taxonomy): domain Bacteria; kingdom Pseudomonadati; phylum Pseudomonadota; class Gammaproteobacteria; order Pseudomonadales; family Perlucidibacaceae; genus Perlucidibaca; species Perlucidibaca sp. Next base: position 96,111 of record NZ_JBXMRC010000003.1, read on the forward strand.
CGCTCGAGCGCGCCGGCCGGTGGGCCAACGCCTTGCTACTACATTCCCCCTACACGCAACCGTTAATGCGCCTTGGCAATATTCGTAGTGCCGCCATTAAAGACCTGCGTTATGGCGTGATTACTGAGGCTGAAGCACAGGGCTTGCGTGACGACTTGAAAGCAGATCCGCGCCAACAGGCTGTACCTTTGCCTGACCATGTGCGCCATCTGCTGCTGGCTGGCAGCCTTAGTCCAGAGGCCGCTGAGAATTGGCTGGGTGATGGTTTGGTACCAGTACACAGCGGGCTTGGCCTGCACCGTCGCGAAGCATTGACGCTGACGGCGCCGGACCTCAGCCGCGTTGAGTTGGATCGCATGGATCACATGAACATGCTGGGCGATGTACGGGTGTGGGACGCGCTGGCTGATTGGTGGTGGAAACGCTAAGACTTTTGCTTAATGTCAGTTACTAAAGGGGCTGTGAGCCAGCCAATAAGGCTAACAGCCGCCAATGCCCCCACGAACTGCGCCACAATAAAGCCCGCAACATCGGCGGGATGAATACCGGCAAAGGTATCGCTGGCGGCTCGCGCCAGGGTGACCGCTGGATTAGCAAACGATGTCGAAGCCGTAAACCAATAGGCTGCGGTGATGAATGCGGCCACAGCAAATGGTGTGATCGTCGGTCGGCTACGTTGGCAGCTGATGATGACCGCAATTAAGCCAAAACTCGCCACACACTCACTGAGCTGTTGAGCTGCGCCAGCACGCTCATGCGTTGAGGCCGTAAAGTCCGTTTGCGTTAACAGTTCTTGCGGCAGCAAGGCGCCGCTAAACATGGCGTGTGCCAATGCAACACCGGCAAATCCCCCCAGAATTTGAGCGACGCTGTAACTTAGGCCATCGCGCCAATTCAGTTTGCCCAACAAGACCTCGCTGAGGCTCACAATCGGATTGAAGTGTGCGCCCGAAATCGGTCCAAACGTCAGAATCAATGCAACTAACCCAGCACCCGTGGCGATGGTGTTGGCGAGCAGGGCCAACGCGGTCAGCTCGCCGCTGAGGCGCTCGGCCATGATCCCGGAACCGACCACGGTCGCCAGCAGCAATGCGGTGCCCAGCGCTTCGGCGCTGAGGCGTCGTGACAAGGACAACATGCCTCAGGCACCGATGCCGGCGATGCGGTCCATCTCGGCTTTCAGTGCCGCGCCATCGAGCTTCAGCGATTCCAGCGGCAACGCCAGAAAAGCCTCGATGCGGGTGCGCAGGATGCGGTAGGCAGTCATGAACGCGGCATCGATTTCCGCGTCGGTACCGATGGCATGCGCGGGATCATCCACGCCCCAATGCGAGCGCAGGACGGGGCCGAGATACGCCGGGCAGACTTCGTTGGCGGCATTGCCGCAGACTGAAATGACGATGTCCGGCGTGACCGGCAGATCATCCCAGGACTTGCTGAAATAGCCCTCGGTGGCGATACCTTCACGCGCCAGCAGCGCTAGCGAGCGCGGATGCACATAGCCAGCGGGCTTGCTGCCGGCACTGAGCGCGCGCCAGCCCGTCGGGGCGAGATGGTTAAAGGTGGCTTCGGCGAGAATCGAGCGGCAGGAGTTGCCGGTACACAGCATCAGGACATTCATTTCACGGTTCCGTTTCAGGGCTTGCAAAGGCTTGCGTCGCAGATGGGTGTGAGTGCCACCGCGCCGCAGAGTTCGGGATGGCCGGCACAGCAGTCATCGGTGAGATAGGCAATGAGCTCGACCATGACACCGACCTTGGCGCGATAGCGCAGAAAGCGCCCCTCGGCTTCGGCGGCAATCAGCCCGGCCTGCGTCAGCGCCTTCAGATGAAACGAGGCGTTGTTCGCTGCCAGCCCCTGGTCGCTGGCAATCTGGCCGGCGACCAGACCACTGGGGCCGGCCTTGACCAGCAGACGATAGATCGCCAATCTCACCGGCGAAGACAGGGATTCAAAGACGAGCACGGCGGCTTCTGAGTTCATGCTTCAACATTACAAGAACTATTGAAATAAAGGAAGCGGCCATGAGCTGGGAACTCACGCAATGTGATGATGGTCTGCTGCGTTGCGGCTGGTGTACCGCCACACCGGCGTATCAGCAGTACCACGATCAGGAGTGGGGACGACCAGTGGCTGATGATCGCCGTCTTTTCGAAAAATTGTGCCTGGAGAGTTTTCAGGCTGGCCTGAGCTGGCGCACGATCCTGGAAAAGCGAAGCAATTTTCGGGCGGCCTTTCATCAGTTCGACTGGGTCGCCATGGCCGCGATGGGCCCGCAGGATCTCGAGCGACTGCTGCAGGACGCCGGCATCATCCGCCATCGCGGCAAGATCGAGGCCGTGCTAAACAACGCTGCTCGCATGCCCGACATGCTCGCCGAGTTCGGCTCGCTGGCAGCCTTTGTCTGGTCGTTCGAGGCGCTGATCCCGGCGCAGCCGGAGCTAGTCACTCTCGCACATGTCTGCGCCAACACCACCAGCCCGGCGTCCGATGCCATGGCCAAGGCGCTGAAGCAGCGTGGCTGGAAGTTTCTTGGCAGCACCACCATTCATGCTTTTATGCAGTCCATGGGTTTGGTCAACGATCATCTCAGCGGCTGCGCATCGCGGGATGCTGTGTTGCAAATGCGTGACGATTTCATCATTCCGTCATAAGCACGCTTGAAAATAGTATGTCTAAAAATAGGCTTCGTTTGTGGGAGAGTTAGCCGTGAGTGTGATGCTGCCAGTGGATCGTCGCGCTTTTTTGCGCCAGTTATTTTTGTTGGCTGGTGCGGCCAGTATGCCTGCGCTGCTGACGGCGTGCGGCTCTGACAGCGGCTCATCGACGCCCGCCAGTCGCTTACAAGGGCCGCGTCCTGCGGGGCGCTTCGCCAATCTCGGTCCACTCGGCGAACCTAATGCTTTTGGCGTGCGCCTGCCTGCTGGGTATGACATGCGCGTCGTTGCGGAAGCGTTGAAGCCCGTAGGTGACAGTGGCTATCCGTGGCATATCTTCCCCGATGGCGGTGGCGTGATGGCGAAGCCCGATGGCGGCTGGTTCTACATCTCCAATAGCGAAGTACCAGGCTTCGGCACACTGGGTTTCACGGTGCCGCAACTGGCGCCACTGGCGAATCCGTTAGAGCGACTGGTGCCCGGCTTAGGTGGCGCCAGCGCCATCGAGTTCGATCGGGAGGGCAATATTGTGGATGCCTTCCAAATTCTCTCTGGTACCACCTTCAATTGCGCGGGTTGTGTCACGCCTTGGCAGACCTGGCTGTCATGTGAGGAGATCCCTGAAGGACTCGTCTGGGAGTGTGATCCAGTCGGTCGCCGTGCCGCAATTTCACGCCCAACGCTGGGTTTGTTTTCGCATGAAGCGGTGGCCATTGATAACAATCGTCGCGTGATCTACATGACCGAAGATATGCCCGATGGCCGCCTCTATCGCTGGCTACCAGCCGCGGGAGATTGGCCATCTGGTAGCCGTCCAGCGCTCGCCAATGGCCGCCTGCAAGTTATGGATGTGCCCACCGGTGTTGAAAAGGCGTTATTGGAGCCGCAGCGAGTCGTTTGGCGTGATGCCCTAGAGCCAGCCAAGGCTCAGAATGAGCACCGCCGAGCGGATTCAGCCGCTTTCGATGGCGGCGAGGGTATCTGGTTATTTGACGACTTCATCTTCTTTGCCACTAAGGGCGACAACCGAATCTGGGTCTACGATATTCGCGGTGAAACCCTAGAGGTGCTCTACGACCTCGCCACCGACAGCAATCCCATCCTCTCCGGTGTGGACAACATCACGGTCACCGATCGCGGCGATGTATTAGTGGCCGAAGATGGTGGCGATATGCAGGTGGTCGTGATTTTACCGGATGGCCAGCTCAAACCGCTGCTGCAGATCGTCGGGCAGGACCAATCGGAAGTCGCCGGTATTGCCTTTTCGCCCGATGGCCGTCGTCTCTATTTCACCAGTGATCGCGGCAGTAATCAGAGCGTGGGAGGCCAGCGGGTGGGTCTAGGTGTTACCTATGAGTTGATGCTGCCAGCTCAGCTCTGACGCTGGCGTTGATTCTGCCTGCCAGAAGTCACCGGCATCACGGTGACTGACACTTCCAGCGTGTGTTCGCCTCCGCCGATAATGACGCCGCGTAGTGGTGACACATCGCTGAAGTCGCGGCCCCACGCCAGCGTGATGTGCTGCTGATCCGGCAGCACACCGTTGGTGGGATCGAAATCGACCCATCCAAACTGTGGGCACCAGACCGAAATCCAGGCATGCGAGGCATCGGCTCCGATCAGACGCGGCTGGCCTTCTGGCGGCTCGGTCAGTAGGTAGCCACTGACGTAGCGTGCGGGCAATCCCAGCGAGCGTAAGCAGGCAATCATCAGATGCGCAAAGTCCTGGCAGACGCCACGGCGCTGCTCCAGAACGGTGAGCAAGGGCGTGCCGACATCGGTGGCATCGCTGTCGAATTCAAATTCGTTATAGATCTTCAGCATCAGCGCATTGACGCCGGTTAGCAGCGAGGTATCTGCGCCGAAGCAGGGCGCGGCGAAACGAGCAAAGTCGTGCTTGATGCGCACATAGGGTGACTCCTGGCGGAAGGCCAGGGCATCGAGCTGCTGCGGATGCGCCAGCGCCACGCCGCGAAAGCGACAGCGCTCGACCACATCCTGCCAGTGTGGGCTGAACAGAAAGTTGGGTATGGTGCGTGGCAGTACGCTGATATCCAGCTCGGCACTCAGTTCCAGTTGCTGATGTGGCTGGCGGATGTCCAACCACAGCGCCGGATTGCCGAACGCATCGAGGGCGGCGCTGCGCTGCTGCGGTTCGGGCTTGCAGTGAATGTGTGCGGTGTGAATGAGCTGCCAGGGCAGCGCTCGCGGTTGCAAATGCAGGAGTTGTTGTGACAGTGAAACGGGCAATTGGTAGTCGTATTGCGTGTGGTGACTAATGCGATAGCGGACCGCCATGCCGGCTTCGGCGCTATGGATGGCGCTCATGTCGACACCATCGACTGACTCTGCCGCTCGATGTGCGCGAAGTACTGCAGGCTAAGTTTATCGGCCAGATCCCAGGCGGCCTGCTGCAAGGCGGCGAGCAGTTTTGCCAGTGTCGCCAGTGAATGCGGCAGGCGTTGCGGAAAGGCTAAGTCGCTTTCAATCACCGCCAGATCGAGGCTGAGCAGCTGCGCTTCCAGCTCGCTCATCGTGCGATGTTCGGCACTGCCGACCGTGGTCAGCAGCTGCACGATTTGGCGCAGCTGGAAGGCGACGCTGTGCGGATTGCCGGGGTCGAGCAGGAGCAGGTCGAGCACCGGGATGAGTTGTGCGGATGACAGGTAGCGGCTGCGATAGGTGATGCGGCTGTCGGCAATGTCGAGCAGCCAGTCGAGCGCAGCCTGGCTGTGGCCATGTGGCAGCGGCAGCGTATTGCAGAGCAGGGCGCAGAGCTTTTGCAGGCGCTCGATGCGGCGGCCGAGCATGAGGAAGCGCCAGCTCTGATCCTGTGTCATGTCATCGAGGGCGAAGCCGGCGAGCGACGACAGGCTCATCAGCAGGCGATCGAGAAAGCCGAGTGCGGCACCGGCTTCCTGAGTCGGATCGAGGCTGACAGCTTCTTGCTCCAACTCGACAATGGCAATCCAGTTTTCGTGCGATAGGCGACTGCGCACTTCCGCTGCCGAGCCGATCAGTGCTCGCAGCGTAGACACCACGGACTGGCCGTGATTCGCGCTACCGATGCTATCCAATAGCTGTACATCCAGTGCCTCATTGCCGCTCAGCAGTCCGAGCTTCTGGCCATGATTCTGCGCCAGAATTAAACCGATGCCTTGGCTAGGGTCGGCTTCCAAGTAGCGACTGAGAGCGGAGCGAATCAGGCGCGCATGGTGATCCGTACGCTCGGCATAGCGACCTAACCAAAACAGATTTTCCGCCAGTCGCGAGGGCAGGTAGGGATCTTGCCGCTGCAGGTCGCGAACGCCCAACGTGCGCAGGCGTGGAAACTCGGTAGCGGCCTGCTCGCTGAAGCAAACCCACGTATCTTTGCTAGTGCCGCCGCGCTGCATGGACACAACTTCATCGTCACGTCGTCCTGCCACGCGGGTGAGCCCCCCCGGCATGACTTCATACCCATTCGCCGTCGCTACTGCGTAAACGCGCATGCCCGTGGCGTGATTTTCGAAGCCCTTCGTTTCACCTTGCCAGATCGGCGTCTGTGCCATCGCCACGGTTTCCTGAGCTAAGTAAGCATAAGGGCGCTCGCGGATGCGCTGCCGCATTGCGGCTAAGCCTCGAGCATCGAGATCGCGACCAAACACCGGGGTAAAGTGCTGCGAGGGGAAGGCACCTTTGATGACGAGTTCGGGTAAGCGCGCGAGTGCTTCCTCCATGACCGGCGGCTCGCCGCACCACCAGGTTGCAATCGCCGGCAGTTCCAGTTTCTCGCCAAGCAAATGCTCGCAGGCCTTGGGTAGAAAGCTGAGCAGGCCCTGTGATTCCAGCACGCCGCTGCCGAGGGCGTTGGCAATTAATACATTGCCGGCCCGTGCCACCGCGAGAAGGCCGGGCACGCCCAGCGCCGAGTCGCCGCGCAGCTCCAGCGGGTCGCAATAGTCATCATCGAGGCGTCGGAAGATGGCGTGCACGCGCTTCAGGCCGCTCAGTGTTTTTAGGTAGACATTGGGTTGGCGTACGCTGAGATCGTGGCCTTCCACCAGCGGGATGCCGAGGTGACGCGCGAGATAGACATGCTCGAAATAGGTTTCGTTGAAGCGACCGGGGGTGAGCAACACGATCAGCGGTGGCTCGCCAGTGCTGGGGACCTGCTGACGGAGCGTGCGCATCAAACTTTGAAAATAGCCGGTCAGGGCTTCCACGCCGAGTTCGCGATACAGCGCTGGGAAGGCGCGTGCCACCACCTGTCGGTTCTCCAGCGCATAGCCGGCGCCCGACGGGGCCTGCGTGCGATCGGCCATGACCCACCACTGGCCATCCGCCGAGCGAGCAAGATCGACGCCGACCACATGCAGCCAGGTGTCATTGGCCGGACGCATGCCATGGCAGGGCCAGAGGTAGTTGTGATGACCGAAGATCAGCTCGCTCGGCAGCAGACCCTGAGCAATCAGTGTTTGCGGACCGTAAAGATCGACGAGTAAGGCATTGAGCAAGCGTGCGCGCTGCGCCACCCCGCTAGCGATACCTTGCCACTGGCCTTGCGCGATCAGCTGCGGTATCGGTCCAACACGCCAGCTACGGTCCGGTCCTTGGCTATCACCATATAAATTGTAGGTGACACCGTTTTCCTGCACTTGGCGATTGACCAAGTCGGAGCGCTGTTGCATTTGCGCGGGGGTTAAACGATTCAGCGCCTCGGCAAACTGCGCCCAATGTGGATGCACCTGCCCGTCGCTAGAGAAAACCTCATGGTAGCGATGGGCCGAGGGGCGCAACGTACTTAGCAAATTGGTCATAGCATCCCGAGTGATTTACAGCGCCGCGTGTGGGTTCATCATGGTCGACGCAAATCTAACATGAAGGGATGCTCCAGGTTGCTGACACGAGCTTGAGGCGTGATCCAACCTGGCGTGTGCCCCATGCGGATAAAGCGTGCTTGGCGCCGTGCTTCAGCCGCGTAGGCATTGATCGGATGGTCATCACTATTACTGCCGCCGGGGTGCATGACGTGGTGCTGGAAGCCGCCCAGTGAACGTTTCATCCACGTGTCGTAGAGGTCAAAGGTCAGTGGGGCATGCACGCCAATCGTGGGGTGTAAACAGGATGGCGGCTGCCAGGCGCGAAAGCGCACGCCGCCAATGAACTCACCGGTCTGTCCAGTTGGTTGCATGGGCATGACGACACCGTTGCAGATCAGCGCATAGCGTTCGCCGGCCATGCCGGTGACCTTGACCTGCACGCGTTCCAGTGACGAATCGACATAGCGCACGGTGCCGCCAGGGCTACCTTCCTCGCCCATGACATGCCAGGGCTCGAGTGCGTGACGCAGCTCCACGTGCATGCCCTTGAGATCGACATCGCCCAGTTTCGGGAAGCGAAACTCCAAATGAGGTCGGAACCATTCCAGATCAAAACCATAGCCAGCGCGCCGCATATCGGTCATGACATCGGCAAAGTCCTGCTCCACGAAATGCGGCAGCATGAAGCGATCGTGCAGCTCCGTGCCCCAGCGCGTCAGTCGCTCGGGCGCATAAGGCGTCTGCCAGAAGCGCGCGACCAAGCCACGCAGCAGCAGCTGCTGCGCCAGCGACATCTCGGCATGTGGCGGCATCTCGAAGGCACGCAGCTCGAGCAGGCCAAGGCGGCCGCTGCTGCTGTCCGGCGAGTACAGCTTGTCGATGCAGAATTCGGCGCGATGGGTGTTGCCGGTGACATCGGTGAGCAGGTTGCGCAGCAGGCGGTCGATCAGCCACGGTGCGGTGGTTTCGCCGACGGGCGGAAACTGCCGGAAGGCCGTCTCCAGTTCGTAGAGCGAGTCGTTGCGGGCCTCGTCGATGCGTGGTGCCTGCGAGGTCGGGCCGATGAACAGGCCGGAGAACAGGTAGGACAGCGACGGGTGATTGTGCCAGTAGCTGATCAGGCTGCGCAGCAGGTCCGGTCGGCGCAGGAATGGCGAGTCGGCTGGCGTGGCGCCGCCCATGACGAAGTGGTTGCCGCCGCCGGTGCCGGTGTGACGGCCATCGACCATGAATTTTTCACTGGTCAGGCGTGTGGCATGAGCGGCTTCGTAGAGATGCTTCGTGCGACTGACCAGCTCGCCCCAAGTCGCCGACGGATGAATGTTGACCTCGATCACCCCGGGGTCGGGCGTGACTCGGAAGTTGGCCAGGCGAGGATCCTGCGGTGGTTCGTAGCCTTCCATGAGCACGGGCTGCTTCATAACTCTGGCCGTCGCCTCAATCGCGCAAACCAGCGCCAGATAGTCGTCGAGCTTGGTTAGTGGTGGCATGAACAAGTAGAGATGGCCATCGCGCACCTGCGCACAGAGACTGGTGCGGGTCAGATGTTTGGCGGACTCATGCAGTTCTGGCGGCTGCGCGGCCAGCTTCTGTGCCTCGTGAAACTGCGCCTTTTTCTGGCTGGCGTTGGTGAACGGCAGCTGCTCGATCAGGCGCGTGATGATGTCTGGCGGCTGGCGCAGCAACTGGCTGTAGGGCGGTAGCGGCGGCAAGGCCACGCTGGCGTCCTGCGGGTGTACATAGGGGAATTCGCTGTCGCGTACCCAGGGCTGCGAATCCAGCGGCAGGCGATAACCGATCGGCGAATCGCCGGGAACGAGGTAGCAGGTTTCGTCGCGCAGGAACCACGGCCCGGTCTGCCAATGCTCGCCATCCGCCGTGCGGCCCAGTGGCAGCACATGGCCGATGACGGTGTCCAGGCCCTGACCAAAGACCTTGGCCAGGCGGGCACGCTCCAGGGGATCTTTCAGGCGAGCATCTTTTGGCGTGACATTGCTGGGCAGCTGACGTTCGCGCCAGAGGTAATAGAGTGCGTCCTCATAGGCCGGGAACACAGTTTTCTGGCTGATGCCGAGCGCGGTACACAGCTTGCCGAGAAATTCGGCAGCAGTTTTCTCGGTGGCCTTGCCGGGTTTGGACTCATCGGCAATCAGCGCGGCATCCCGCCAAGTCGGCTCGCCGTCTCGGCGCCAGAAGCAGTTCAGCGACCAGCGCGGAAGCTGCTCGCCGGGGTACCACTTGCCCTGGCCGAAATGCACGAGACTGTTCGGCGCATGCTCCAGTCGCAGGCGATGAAACAGCTCGGCGGCACGGATGCGCTTGGTCGGGCCGAGCGCGGCGGTGTTCCATTCCTCGCCATCGGGATCATCCACCGACACAAAGGTAGGCTCGCCGCCGAGGGTGAGACGGACATCGAGGCGCTGCAAGTCGGAGTCAATGACATGACCGAGTGCATCAATATCCGCCCACTGCTCCTCGCTGTAAGGTTTGGTGACGCGCGCGGTTTCGTGGCTGCGCGTCACCTGCATGTGGTGCTCGAACACGCACTCGGCCTCTTCCAGCAGGCCGGAGATAGGCGCAGCCGATGACGGCTCCGGGCTGCACGCCAGCGGAATATGACCCTCGCCGGCAAACAGCCCGGATGTCGGGTCGAGACCGATCCAGCCTGCACCCGGCAGGTACACCTCGCACCAAGCATGCAGGTCGGTGAAGTCTTTTTCCGGGCCGGACGGGCCGTCCAGCGATTTCACATCGGCGGTGAGCTGGATCAGGTAGCCGGAAGCAAAGCGCGCGGCGAGGCCAAGATGCCGTAGCGCCTGCACCATCAGCCAAGCCGAGTCGCGGCAGGAGCCGGAGCCTTTGGTCAGGGTTTCCTCAGGGCTCTGCACGCCTGGCTCCAAACGGATCAGGTAACTGATATCGGTGTAGATGCGCCGGTTGAGCTCAACCAGAAAGTCGATAGTCTTACGCTTCTGCCGAGGGACTTGGTCCACAAAGGCTTTTAGTCGCTCGCCCATCGGCAGTGTGACCCGATATGGTGCAAGTTCACGCACCAGACTGGGATCTTCATAGCTGAATGGCCACTGCTCTGCCTCGGGCTCAAGAAAAAAATCGAACGGGTTGATGACGGTCATTTCCGCGACCAGGTCGACTTCAACCCGAAACTTTTGAGTTTTCTTGGGAAAGACCACGCGAGCTAAATAGTTAGCCTGAGGGTCTTGCTGCCAGTTAATAAAGTGCTCGCCGGGCGTGACGTTCAGGCTGTAACTGAGGATGCGTGTGCGGCAATGCGGGGCGGGGCGCAAGCGAATGACTTGCGGGCCGAGGGTAATGGCACGGTCATAGTGGTAATCAGTGACGTGGTTTAGCGCGATTTGAATGGGCACGAAGCATGACCTAAGCAGGTGAGGTTAGCAAAGCTAGAGCAAAGGTCATGCCAGCTTAATGCGCAATCGATGGGCGCTCGATGGCGACTATTGAATGGCCTCGGTTTGAATCTGAATGGGGTTTGAGAAGAGCTTGTGCACTGGGCAGGCATTAGCAATTTGCAATAATCGGCTGCGCATGTCGTCTTCCAAAGGGCCTTTCAGGGTGATTTGGCGCGTGATCTGGCTGCCCGCTTCGCCAGTGCCTGGCGAGCCCAAGAATAGCTCAACGTATACGCCCTCCAGCGGCCACGCTTTACGCTTGGCGTACATGCACAAGGTAATGGCTGTGCACGCACCCAAGCCGGAGAGCACCAAAGAGATTGGGTTGGGTCCGTTGTCACCGCCACCCAGGGACGCAGGTTCGTCGGCTAGCCATTGGTGTAAGCCATCGTTGAGCAAAACTTGGTAGGGTGTGTTGCCGCTAGTGGCAGAAATTATTTTTGCTTCAGACATGACGTATCTCATCCGGTGAGTGGTTGTGTCGCTAAGCATCCTCGCGTACAAACAGTCGCAAACTGTGATGACCTAGCTTTGGAGCCAACGATGTATAACACCCTCGACTATCGTGTTGAAGACCGCATTCTTACGCTAACACTGAACCGGCCCGAGCAACTCAATGCCTTTACGGTCGAAATGGCCGATGAGCTGGTCGCGGCATTTGAGCGAGCCAGTGAAGATGATGATGTTGCTGTGATCGTCGTAACGGGAAGTGGTCGTGCCTTCTGCGCCGGTATGGATCTGTCGGTACCTGGCAATGTTTTCGGTCTCGACGAGACGCAGCAACCCACGCTGGCGGATATGCACGAGCGCCTGCATGACGAGGCCATTCACCGCGGCGTGCGCGATACCGGTGGCCGCGTCACGTTGGCCATCTACGAATGCAAGAAGCCGGTGATTGGTGCCATCAATGGTGCGGCTGTCGGCATCGGCGCCACCATGACGCTGGCGATGGATATTCGCCTGGCTTCAGAAAAGGCGCGAATCGGTTTTGTTTTCGGCAAAATTGGCGTAGTGCCCGAAGCCTGTTCGAGCTGGTTTCTGCCGCGCATCGTCGGCATTCAGCAGGCGTTGGAGTGGGTCTATACGGGTGACATTCTAACTGCTGAGCAGGCGCTGGCTGGCAAGCTGGTGCGCTCGGTGCATGCGCCAGAAGAGCTGCTGCCGGCGGCCTACGAGCTAGCCCGCAAGTTCAGCCAGAACAAGTCGCCGGTGGCGGTCGCCTTTGCACGACAGATGCTGTATCGCAACGCCGCGCAGCCGCACCCGATCGAAGCGCATCGCATCGATACGCTGGCGATGTTCTACACCAGTCTGGAAGATGGCAAAGAAGGCGTGAGCTCATTCCTAGAGAAACGCGATCCGGCATACGCCAGCAAGGCTAGCGCTATGCCAGCGTTTTATCCGTGGTGGAAGCAGGCCTGATTTAGAGGCCGGCACGCGGCGGTCGGCGATTGCCGCCGCCCGCGTTGCCACCACCGCCATTGCTGGTGTTGCCACCGGTGGGACGCGGCCCGCTCGGGCGCTGACCTGCAGGGCGGCCAGATCCGGCGGGCTTACCAGTACCCGCTGGTTTGTTGCCTGCTGGCTTGCCTCCAGTTCCGCCACGGGGCGCTGAGTCGCGGCGCGGCGGACGAGCCTGCTGCGGTTTGCGCAGCGGCTCTGGCTTAGCGTTTGGATCCGGCTCAAAGCCGGGCACAATCACGCGTTCAATTTTTTGGCGGATGGTGCGTTCAATATCGGCCAGCAGCTTGTGCTCATCCACGCACACTAACGACACCGCTTCACCGCCGGCACCCGCGCGACCGGTACGACCAATACGATGCACGTAATCTTCGGGCACATTTGGCAGTTCGTAATTCACCACATGCGGCAGGGCATCAATATCGATGCCGCGCGCAGCGATGTCGGTAGCAACCAATACGCGCAGGCGATTGGCTTTGAATTCGCTGAGTGCCTTTTCACGCGCACCTTGGCTCTTGTTACCATGAATCGCCATGGCTGGAATGCCGTCTTTGGCTAAGCCCTCGGCGAGACGATTAGCGCCGTGCTTGGTGCGGGTAAAGACCAATACCTGCGACCACGCGCCATCCAGAATGAGTTTTTCCAGCAGGGCTTTTTTCGAGTCCCGATCGACGGGATAGATTTTCTGCGTGACGCGTTCAGCCGTTGTGGTCTGCGGCGCGACTTCAATGCGCTCTGGATTACTCAGCAGCGAACTCGCAAAGCTACGAATTTCCGGCGCGAAAGTGGCCGAGAACAAGAGGTTCTGTCGCTGCTTTGGCAGTAGCGCCAAAATGCGTTTGATGTCGCGAATGAAGCCCATGTCGAGCATGCGGTCGGCCTCATCAAGCACCAGAATCTCGACACCGCCAAGATCCAGCGAGCCCTGACCTACGTGATCGAGCAGGCGGCCCGGTGTGGCTACCAGAATGTCCAGACGCTTGCGTAGGCGGTCGCGTTGCGGATTGGCATTGACGCCGCCGAACATCACCATCGAGCTTAAGTTCAGGTCTTGGCCGTACTGGCGAACACTTTCTTCCACCTGTGAGGCCAGCTCACGCGTGGGCGTGAGCACCAAAGCACGGATGCGATGCTTAGGTGATGGGTGCAGCACCGGCGTCGAGCTGAGGCGCTGGAGTAGTGGCAGCGTGAAGCCGGCGGTTTTGCCGGTGCCGGTCTGAGCCGCAGCGAGTAGGTCGCGGCCAGACAGCACCACAGGGATGGCCTGCTGCTGAATGGGAGTGGGTGTGGTGTAGCCGACGGCGTTAAGCGCGCTCAGCAACTCGGGCATGAGACCGAGATCAGCAAAAGACATGAAATATCCGGGGGGAGCAAGGAAGGCCGCTATGGTACTCGAAATCGCATGGGTTTAGCGTGGCTCAGACGCAGCCAGCAAGAGGTCGATATAAAACGTGCTGCCTTTGGGTGAGGAGCTCAAAATGCCAATGCAGCCTTGCATTTGCTGCATGAAACCGTGAGAGATGGGCAGGCTAAGCCCCATGCCCCCTCTGATTGCTGATGAATCCTCATAGGAACTGGCAAATTGTTTAAAAATAGTCGCCTGTAAATCGTTAGAGATGCCGGAGCCATAATCACGGATTAATAGCCGTAATTTGGTTGAATCGAGCGCTGATAAAGTCAGGTCAATTCGGCTGCCACGAGGTGAATAGCGAATCGCGTTATCTAAAACCGAGGTGATTACCCGCTTCAAGCGAAAGTTATCCGCCCACACCCAGTGTCCGTATCCCACCTGAGCTGAAGGTAGCTGTATGGCACACAAAGTCGCCGTCTGGTTTAGCTCCTCAAGGGCTTGCTGAATAATTGGCCCCAGTTCATGACTGGCCAGCGGGATATCAATGGTTCTGTTGGTCAGGTGTTCGGCATCGAGCAGTTGTTGCGTGAGCTTTTGAAGGCGAATGCTGTGGCGTAGTGCCATATTCACAAACTCTAGCGCTTGATCGGGCAGTCTCACCAGCTCCGGTGTTTTCAACAGAGATAACGCGCCAATGATGGCGGTTAGCGGCGTGCGGAGTTCGTGACTCATCACCGAAACCAGAGATTGGCGTAAATGGTCTAGCTTCTTTTGTTGTGTAATATCGCGAATCACACCGACATATTGGCTTGTGGAGCCGGGTGGCAAGATCGAAATAGCCATGCCGATGTCGAAGCAGCTGCCATTTTTGCGCTCACCTTTAAGCTCCAGCACAGGCCCGAACAGGTCGGGTCGCGTTTGGCCAGACTTCCGCCCAAGAATGCTGTCATGACGAGAGCGATAAGGCTCCGGCATCAACATAGAGACATTTTGGCCAATAACTTCCTGGCTCTCATAGCCAAACATGGTGAGGGCGGCCGAATTTGCGCGTTGAATAATACCCACACTATTAATGCTGATAATGCCATCAGCGATGGTGGAGAGAACGGTGTCTAAGTAGTGATCAATATCAGTGGCCGTGAGCGCCGGCTCAGCGGACTGCACAGGCGCTGGATGCGGAAATGGACATTGAGATGAGAGCAAATTGTTCATGGCCTTATTGATACAGCACGGGGCCACTACTTGTGTTCTTGAGTTGTATTAGGAGGACTGTCTTTTTGTCAGGAACTGGGCTGAATTGCCCAGTTCTAGTTAGACAAAAACTACACGCCCTGCGCCTTCAACCAGTCACTGGCAAGCTTCCAGGCGTAATCGGCCGCTGCCTTATCGTAGGTGGGGCGATAGTCCGCATTAAAGCCGTGGTTCAGGCCAGGGAAAACCACAATTTCTGAACCGGAACTGGACTTCTGAAGCTCTGCCCGCATTTGGTCCACCATGGCATCGGGAATGAAGCTGTCGCTACCGGCATAAAGCCCCAGTGTGGGCACTTTAAGGCTGGCGGCAATATCAATCGGATCATTTGCTTTGATTTCAGACTTCAAACCACTGAGCAGGCCGTAGTAGGCAATACCCGCTTTCACGCGAGGGTTGTGTTGGTTGTACAACCAAACCATGCGGCCACCATAGCAGAAGCCCAGGGTCCCCAGCTTTTTGGTGTCTGCGTGGCCTGAGGCTTTTGCGAAGGCAATGCTGGCATCGATGTCGGCAAAAACTTGAGCGTCGGGCACTTTGGCGACGACCTGCGACAAAATCTCGCCAATATCGGTCATTTTTGAAACATCACCTTGGCGAGCGAATAACTCCGGTGCAATGGCGTAGTAACCCATTTTTGCGAGACGTCGGCAAATATCCTTGATGTGCTCATGCACGCCAAAAATCTCTTGAATTACCACGATGGTCGGGTGTTTCCCCGGTTTGGCTGGCATGGCGCGATAGGCCGGAATATGTCCCCCCGTAACCGGAACGCTGACTTCACCGGCGACTAAGCCACGTGAGCTGGTGGTGATGGCTTGTGCCATGAGAGGAGTGGAAGCCAGCGCAAAGCCGGTCGCCAGCGAGGTCACTAAAAAGCCGCGACGACTGAGCTGATTGGAATCGGAGGCTAGGGTGTTTGTGGCTTGTTTCGCATTCGTTGCCTGAAAGTCTAAGGGCTTTAAACCGTAGTGATTGAGTTTCATGAGGGCTTCCATTAAGAGTCATAAAGTAGTACTGACAACTTAGGGCGAAGCCTCCACAAAAACAACTACACGAATAGCGCAAAGCGGGTGGCTTGCTTGCGGCGTTTGTTTTGCTAGAGTCGCCGTATCGTCAATAGAAGAAAAAAATCCCATGCTCACTCGCTTAGCTGGTTTCCTTATAGTCTCCGTGCTCATGTTGTCTGGTTTGTGGTGGTTTTGGCCGAAACCAGAGCAAGTGGTTGCCGCCGCTGATACACCGATGGCGGCTCCGGGGCTAGTGATTCAATGGCAGGTTGCTCAGGGGCAGCGCGTCTCTGGGCCGGCGAAATTTGCCGTGCGCGTAGGGGAAACCATTACGTTGGAAGTGGGCTCAGATCGAAATGACAAACTGCATGTCCACGGCGATGACCTCACGCTGCCTCTGCTTGCCGGCAAAAATATGCGCATGGAGTGGACGCCCAAGCACAGTGGCCGCTTTGAGATTGAGCTGCACGACAGTGATACTGTGCTAACACAAGTGGACGTTTTGCCGCGCTAAGCCGACTCAAACCAGAGGGATTTGAGCCAGCTGTTTTGATCGTTAGGGCGTGACGATATTGAAGCTGCCATTGGGCTGATGAAACAGTGCAAAAAACCTCACCAGATCCACTCGGCTGCCTTCAACTTGAAGGTCGTCCGAGAGCAAGGTGTCGTTGAGGCCGGCTTTGCCCATGATCATTTTTAAGTATATGTCGCGCGTCAGCTTCAGCGTAGCCGTGGCATTGGCATCAGTGCCCGAGCGGTGATGCAGCACCGCATTTTTGATCTGCAGCGCATAGCTCTCGCCACTGTCGGTAAAGACAAAGTTCACCTTCAGCACCTTGCCCTCGGCTTTGTCCGCTTTCAATCGGGCTGCCATGGCCTCGAGAAAACGCGGGATTGGCGTATTGCGCAGCAGCTCTTGCGTGCTGCTCATATCCAGAACCTTTTCCGGCTTGCCGTGGCGCAGCTCATACGCTCCCGTCAAATAGGCATCGCGCCAAGGTGCCGACTCCGATTGATAGCCCAGTTGGTCGTAGGTATGCGCGAGCAGAGCCTTGGCTTTGGCGTGACCGGGCTCGGCAAACACTAAGTGATTCAGCACTTCAGCGGCCCAGCGGTACTCGCCGGCATCCACACTCTGCTGCGCTTTCTTCAGCACCTCATCAGCGCCTCCCATGAATTCCACGTATTTTTTGGCGGCACTTTCGGGCGGCAGGGGGTTGAGGTTGGCAGGATTGGCGTCGTACCAACCGAAATAGAATTGATAGACGGCCTTAGTGTTGTGCGCCACGGTGCCGTAATAACCTCGGCTGGAGAACACGCTATTGAGGCTGGCGGGTAGCTTTACCTCCTCAGCGATCTCACGCGGGGTATAGCCCTGCAGGGCAAGGTGTAATGTCTGGTCGTGAATGAACTTAAACGTGTCGCGCTGGGTTTCCAGCAAGGCTTGTACCCGCTCTTTTCCCCACACCGGCCATTGGTGCCCGCCAATATAGACCTCAGCATCGCTAAACAGTGTGAGTGCCTCTTCCAAATAGTCACTCCACTTAAGGGCGTCACGCACTTTGGCACCGCGAAGGGTGTAGAGGTTATGCAGGGTGTGAGACGCCAGCTCAGCGCCGAAGAATGCCTTCATGTCGGGTGAATAAAAGGTCATTTCAGCAGGGGCTTCGGACGCCGGCGTATTCTGAAAAATAAAGCGCAGACCATCGATCGTCAGCTCTTGCTCCGTATGGGTAATCAGCTCAGTGGGTGCCAAAATACCTACCGTGCCATAGGCCGTGCCTTTGCCAAGACCAGTGTCGATGTGGCCGCGCGGCGTATGCGCCAGATTCTTGCCATACATGTACATGGAGCGGCGCAGCATGGTGACGCCCGCCAGCACGTTTTCGCTGGTGGCCTCTTCCATAAAGCCCGTTGGCGCGATCACACGTAATTTCTGCTGACGGGCCTGCTCTGCCGTGACAATCCCCAGCACGCCACCGAAGTGATCAACATGGCTATGGGTGAAAATCACCGCAACGATCGGTTTAGCGCCTAAGTGTTGGCGAGCGAAAGCAATGGCACGGGCGGCCGTTTCTTTGGCCGTGAGAGGATCCACAATGATCCAACCTGTGCGCCCTTCAATAATCGTCATGTTGGAAATGTCATAGCCGCGCAGCTGATACACACCGTCGCGCACCTTGAACAAGCCATGAATATTATTGAGCTGCGCCTGTCGCCACAGGCTCGGGTTCACTGAGTCGGGAGCGGGCCCTTTAATGAAGTCATAGCTGGGCATATCCCACACGATGCTGCTGCCCTCTTCGGTGGTGTGCAGCACCCTCAGCAGCGGATCGCGGGCAATGAGGCCGCGCTGAGCATCAGCAAAATCCTGCTGGTCGGTGAAGTCGAGTTGCTTGAGCACACTGGCGTTGGCCTCGCGGGTGGCGGCCGTTGCTGGCGTGTGGCCTTGGGCATCGGCATCAGATGCCAGGGGTACGTTGTCGCAGGCGGTAAGCGTGAGGGTTAGCAAAAGGGCGTAACAGCCCCGAGACATGTGTCGTACGTGATTCATGATGTTTCTCGTGTGTAGACGTAGCGGCTCAGAGGGCTGCTCGCCTTTTCTTTTTATAGTGGCCGGCTGAGACTAACCGCTTGTGGGCTAGCGGCCAAGAAAAACCCGCCGAGCGTTCACTGGGCGGGTTTCAGGTGTTTCCCGGATGGCTCCGGACTTTCATTTGGTGGAGATGGCGGGGATCGAACCCGCGTCCGCCAGCACTCTACCCTCGGATCTACATGCTTAGTCTTCTCTATTGATTTAACCCGACACGGCCCGAGAGACAGGGCATGGAAGGCGATCCTCTAGGGTTTTAGCGACGTAACACGAGGCGGGTTACGAAGCGATCCGGTATTTTTTGCGCTGACCGCCCCCGCATACCGGCATGCAAGTTTGGTCATAAGCCGGGATTAGGCGGCTAGTGCGTAGTTTTCGTCGTTTGCGACTATTTTTTTGGAGCGTTGATTTAGGAGAGACATTCCACTCTCCGCATGCACCTGCGGGCTTCATAACCAGCGTCGAAGCCATGTCATCCCCAGAGCAGGCGTAGTGTGCGCTTACGGTTGGCTATTGTCACTAGCCTTGCCGCCGACCGCTGGGTCATTTACTGTTCGTGCTCTTAAAATAAGAAGAGATGCCATGATGCGTCCATCACGTTTACTTCCATTTTCCGTCCTGAGCGCCGTTTTAGCGCTGACCGCCTGCGGTTTTGGCGACGACAGTTCATCCAGCGGCGCTGCGCCGCGCACCGGCAGCTACGATGCGCGAATCGTGCGCACGCAAATGGGCATCCCACACATCACCGCCAATGACTTCGGCAGCCTTGGCTACGGCCAGGCCTATGCCTTCGCCGAAGACAATCTCTGCGTCATGATGGAAGACTTCATCACCAGTCGCGGCGAGCGCGCCCGCTACTTCGGGGCTGATGGCAGCTATCGCATCGAGCCTAATGGCTCCGTGGCGGACAATATCTCCAGCGACTTTTTCTGGAAATTCATGCTCGATGATGCTGCTTGGCAGCGCACGCGCAACAAAACTGAGCCGCAATTTCGCGAGTTAGTGACAGGTTATGTCGCTGGTTTCAATCGCTACATCGCTGAGCTGAAAGCCGGCAAGCATCCGGGGCGTCACGCCGCGTGTGCCAAGGGCGAGTGGCTGCAGCCGATTGTCGATGCCGACATGTATCGTCGTTTTGTGCGCTTGTCGATTCTGGCCAGCAGCTCGGTCTTTGTCAGCGAGATCGCCAATGCCCAGCCGCCGGCCATCCCGCCAAGTGCCAGTGCCAGTGCCAGTGCCAGTGCCGCGCGCAGCAATGCCAAGCCAGCTCAGCGTCTGGCCTCGCTGAATGCACGAAAGCGAGCGTTGGCAAAGGCTCCGGGTCCGTTTGCCGACCTGCAGCAGAAGGATCGCTTCGGTAGCAACATGTACGCCATCGGCAAGAACGGCAGTGCTAGTGGCCAGCCGATTGTTTTTGGTAATCCGCATTTCCCGTGGCGCGGCACCGAGCGACTCTATATTTCGCATAACACCATCCCGGGCAAACTCGACATCATGGGCTCGTCGCTTTACGGCGTACCCGCCGTCCTCATTGGCTTTAATGACAAGGTGGCGTGGAGCCACACGGTATCCTCGGCCTACCGCTTTACGCTCTATGAGCTGAAGGTCAATCCGTTGAAACCCACGCAGTACCTCTACGAGGGCGGTCTGCGTGACATGACGGCGGTGCCGCTGAAGGTACAGGTCAAACAGGCGGATGGCAGCCTCAAGGAAATGACGCGCACGCTGTACAAGAGCCATTTCGGCCCGATGATTACCCTATCCGCATCGGGTGTGCCCATCCTGCCGTGGGCCAACGGATTGGCGTATACCTTGCGCGATGCCAATTACGAGAATGATCGTCTGATTAACCAGTTTGGACGCTGGAATATGGCGAAGAGCCTGGATGACTTTATCGGCTTACACAAATCCATTCTCGGTGTGCCTTGGGTGAACACCGTCGCAAGCGGCCCGAATGGCCGCGCCTATTACGGCGATGTCACGGTGGTGCCGCATGTCACCGATGCGCAAACCACTGCCTGTAGTACATCGCCATTGGTTCCGGTTATTGGCCAAGTCGCGCCAGGGTTGCCCTTACTCGATGGCTCACGCGCGGCCTGTGAGTGGGGTTCGGATGCAGATGCCCCGGTGCCCGGCATCTTTGGCGGTAAAAACCTGCCCACGCTGGTCCGCGACGACTATGTGCACAACTGCAACGACAGCTATTGGCTGACCAACCCGAAGGCACCAATCACCGGCTTCAATCGCATTATCGGCGATGAAGGTACGACGCGCTCGCTGCGCACGCGTCTGTGCATTCTGCAGGCCGAGCGTCGCCTTGCAGGCACGGATGGTCGCCCTGGCACCACCTTCACCATTCCGGTCCTGCAAGATATTGTGCTGTCCAGCCAGATTTACTCGGTCGAGATTGCTCGCAAGCAGGTGCTCGAGAGCCTGTGCACGCAGCCGCTGCTGATCGGCAGTGCCGGGCCGGTGGCCGCAGCCGATCAAGCCGCTGCCTGCGCCGTGCTGACCAAGTGGGATGGCAAAGACAATCTGGCCTCGGTCGGCAGCCATGTCTGGCGCGAGTTCTTTCGTCGTGCCGTCGGCAATCTCGGCGGCCTGCCCGTGGGGCTGCCGGCCACGCCGCTGACCAGTATCTGGCGGAATGCCTTTTCAGCCAGTGATCCGGTAAATACGCCGAACACCCTCAATACCACTAACTTGCAAGTTCAAATGGCCTTTGCTGATGGCATTGCGGCGGTGAAGGCGAGTGGCATCCCGTTCGATCGTCCGCTGGGTCAGATTCAGTATTCTGGCGTGCAGAAGAATTCGCGTATTCCCGTTTTCGGCGGTGAAGGTGACGTCGGTGCGTTCACAATTGTGTCGACACAAGGTGAGAACTTGACCAAAGAGGGCTATGGGATTGTTTACGGCAACAGTTATATTCAAACCGTGACTTGGGATGCCCAAGGTCAGCCTCACGCTGAAGGATTTATTACCTATTCGCAGTCCACTGATCCGGCCAACCCGCACTACGACGACTTCACCAAGGCCTATAGCCAGAAGCAATGGCAGAAGTTTCCGTTCAGCGCAGCGGACATTAGCAAGCAAAAAATTTCCGAGCTGCGTTTGCAGCAATAACCTGAGAACCTGATATGACCACGATCCAACAAGCCTTTGATGCCCAGCGTGACACCGCTCTGCGCCTACGCCAATCAACACTGGCCGAGCGCAAAGCGAAAATCCTGAAACTGCGTGACGCCATGCTCAAGTATCAAGAAGAAATCGTGCAGGCAGGTTGGGCCGACTTCCGCAAGCCAGCGGCTGAAGTGGATCTCACCGAGGTGCTGCCGGTCGTGGCCGAGGCTAATGATGCACTGCGTAATCTCAAGTCTTGGATGAAGCCTCAGGGCGTCTGGCCATCGCGCATGATGATGGGCACCAAGGGTTATATTCAGTACGAGCCCAAGGGTCGCTGCCTGATCGTGTCGCCGTGGAACTATCCGGTGAACCTCAGCCTCGGCCCGCTGGTCTCCGCCATTGCTGCCGGTAACACTGCCATCATTAAACCATCGGAGATGACTCCGCATGCGGCGGCCATCATCAGCAAGATCGTGCGTGAGGTGTTCGATCCCAGCGAAGTCACTGTGATTGAGGGCGATGCCCCTGTTGCGCAGGCGCTGCTGGAACTGCCTTTCGATCACATCTTCTTCACCGGTTCGCCGGCCATCGGCAAGGTCGTCATGGCGGCGGCAGCTAAGCACCTGACCAGCGTCACGCTGGAATTGGGCGGCAAGTCACCGACCATCGTGGATGAAACAGCGGACATTGAGCTGGCGGCGAAAAACATCCTCTGGGCCAAGTTCACCAATAATGGCCAGACCTGTATCGCCCCCGACCATATTTATGTGCATGAAAAGGTGCGTGGCGCTTTCGTCGATGCCTGTGCGCGTGTACTCAAGGATGTCTACGGCGCCAACCCGCAAGCCAGTGATTCGCTGGCACGCGTCGTCAACTCGCGTCATACCAGTCGTATTGGGGCCTTGCTGGAAGATGCGGTGGCGCGTGGGGCAAAAGTGCTGGCTGGCGGCCAGACGGATATGGGCGACAGCTATATCGCCCCGACCTTGCTCGGCGATATCCCGGCCGATGCCCTAATCATGCGCGAGGAGATTTTCGGGCCGTTGTTGCCGGTAATTTCATTCACCAATCTGGATGAGGTGATTGCGCGCATCAACGCCGATGCCAAACCGCTGGCGTTGTATGTCTGGAGTCGTAACGAAGCCAACATCAAGCGTGTCATGCAGCAAACCACCTCCGGCGGTGCTTGCATCAACCATTGTGTGGTGCAGTTCCTGCACGGCAATCTGCCGTTCGGCGGCGTCAACAACTCCGGTATAGGCAGTGCTCACGGCCATCACGGCTTTAAGACCTTCTCGCATGAGCGCGCTGTGGTTCGTACCCGCATTATGCTGGCGAAAATGTTCTTCCCGCCCTACACGCCGTTCACGCGCAAGCTAATTTCGATCTTCCTAAAGACGGTCTAGACACGGGTCCGCCTGCCCCGCTCGCATCTTAGCGAGTGGGGCAGGCATGGTGTCACTTAGCCTTTGTCTCTCATGATGCGGCCCTTCTCGCGAGCCCAGTCACGATTCTTTTCGGCATCGCGTTTGTCATGCAGCTGCTTGCCTTTCACCACAGCGATTTCGAGCTTGGCGCGGCCGCCGCTCCAATACATCGACAGCGGCACGCAGGTGTGGCCCTTCTGCTGAATATCGCCAATGAGGTTGTTAATTTCCCGACGATTGAGCAGCAGTTTACGCGTCCGTGTGGGGTCAGCAACAACATGGGTTGATGCCGCCAACAGCGGTGTGATGTGAATGCCTATGACCCATGCTTCGTTATTCTTCAGCAGAATGTAGGCATCGGTGAGGTTGCACTTGCCCGCGCGAAGTGACTTCACTTCCCAGCCGAGCAGACAAAGTCCCGCCTCGAACTTTTCTTCAATAAAAAACTCGTGACGGGCACGTCGATTTTGCGCGATGGTCGCAGGGGATGTTTTAGGCTTACTCATGGCGCAGGATTATAGGCGCATTGACGCGCTTGTATACGCGTCAAGCAGTGCCGACAATAGCGATCATTTCACTTTCAGGATTAACCGGAATGCGTGCGACGAATGAATCGCCAGCTTGGCAGCGTAGTGGGCAATTAGTCGCGCTGATGCTGGCATTGAGTATTGTGTTTGTGCCACTGCAAGGCGCTTCGTGGCTCTTAGTCTTAGTTGGATTTTTGCTGGCGGGTCTGCCCTTGCTGCTCGCCGAGCAGGCACTGGCGGTGCGCGCCAAGCAAGCCTCCATTGCCGGCATGCAGATACTCACTCGCGAGTCAGATGCGCCGCGCTACTGGCGCGCCTTGGCCTATAACAACCTCGCACTCAGCGTGGCCCTGAGTGCGTTATTGGCAGTGGCCAGCGGCTTGTTAGCCACACAGGCCATTCAGACACTTTGGCAGCCTGTGACGGCCACCTTGGGTTTGGCCTCTTCTGCAGTGCCAGCGGGTGGCGCACTGTGGCCGGTGATGACCTTAGTGTCAGTTCTCATCGCCTTGGGCCGCAGTTTCCGTACTGTGCCCATGGTGCTCTGGCTGGTGGTTTTTGCCGCACTGATCGCTTTGTTGCTGGCGCAAATGTTGCAACACCAAACCTTGCCGCTCACCACGGACTTGCCCATGTTGATGGGTTTGACGCAAGCAGAAGGTACGCGTGCCAGTCTCCTCGCTGGTGCACTGATGGGGGCGGCGGGTATAGGTGCAGCCGCCGCGTTGCGCGCGCAGTACGGCGCAATGAGCTCCATTGCCGCACGCTGGGGATTTGCGCTGGTCTTGGTCTTAGGTTTTCTGGCGCTTCATCACGGTAACTGGTGTGCCGTAGCGGCCCTGCTGGGCGTCACTGTCACGCAATTAGCGTTAAGTGCGAGTCTTGCGCCTGCATTTGCTGAGGCCAATGCCCGTCAGTTGCCGGCACTGGCTGCACCCGTGCTGGTAATTATTCCCGTGACCTTGTTGGCGGAGTCTATTTGGTTGTTTAGTCGTGGCGATACGTTGGCCGTACTCAGTCAGTATTTGGCCTATGCCGTGGCGTTAAATCTGTTGGTGTTGTCGCTCTACACGGGCTGGGTCATGAAGATGAGCCATCTGCGTAAGGCGGTGAATTTGCCGTCCGAGTTGCTCTACAACGTGTTGCGCATTGCCTTGCGTTGGTTGGCGCCCGTTACGCTGCTGCTGGCCGTAGCTTACGCACAGGCTTGGCTTTAATGCGCATTGAAGTCGCTTACGCCCGCCCGGATCGTCAGTTTCTGCTCGAAATGGAGCTGCCGGAAGGTGCCACGCTGAGTGATGCGGTGACGGCAGCCAAGTTGCATGAGCAATGCCCTGAGCTATCAACAGATGGACTAACGGTAGGCGTGTGGGGGCAAGTCGAGAAGTCGCCCGAAAGCCGTGCGTTGAAAGAGGGTGATCGCGTAGAAATTTATCGTGCGCTGACCATCGACCCCATGGCTGCTCGCAAGGCGCGTGCTGACAAAGTGCGTCAGCAGCGCGCCAAAGCCGGCAGTATTTAGGGCTGGATTTCTGGTGGCAGTGTAACGTCCGAGCCTGGCTTAACGGTGGTTTCTGCAGGGCGAGTATCGGCCGGAGTGATTTTGTTCTGTTCTTGGCTGGCTTGCTCGCGAACCGTCGTGTCATTCGCACGCACGGCGCTATCTTGGCTGCCGGGCAGTGAAGTATTTTTTACAGGCAAGTCGCCCGCAAGCTCCGTGCGTAACACCACGCCATCGGCAAAAAATACGCTAAAACGACGGTGCGGCACGGGGCTCAGCTTGCTTTCTTTGGCATAGGTGCCAGGAATGAAGCGATAGGTGTAATCCCACCGGCTGGGATTAAGGGTGTCGGTAATCAGCGGCGTGCCCAGAACATAGCGAACCTGCGCAGGCGTCATTCCCGCCTTAATCTGATCGGCCTGTTCTTTCGTGACGGTTTGACCTTGCACGATGTCGATACGGTAGGCGGTAAACAGATTTTTGCAGCCGCTGGTGGCGAGTGTTGCGGTGGCAACAGTCGCCAGCATTACGGCAGTCATTAGCTTTCGTTGCATGGGCCGACGGCTCCTTAGTCAAATTAGGTGTCAATGTTCGGTCAGAATCGATCTGAAATACCGGAGGCGAGTGGTAATGCCATCCTCGGTCGCGTCGCGCTATCATACGGCATCACCCGCTCAGAGATGAATTCATGTCGATCAGCAATAACGAATTGCGCAAAGCAGGTCTCAAGATTACCTTGCCTCGTGTGCGAATCCTTGAATTGCTCGAGAGTTCGCCCGTTCATCACCTCAGTGCTGAAGATGTTTATAAGGCCTTGCTTGCTGCTGGTGAGGATGTGGGTTTGGCCACTGTCTATCGTGTCCTAACGCAGTTTGAGGCGGCGGGCATTGTAGAGCGCCATCATTTTGAGGGTGGCCACTCGGTCTTTGAGTTGAAAGATGATGAGCACCATGACCACATTGTCTGCACCGATTGCGGTCGTGTCTGTGAGTTCCACGACGATGTGATTGAGGCTAGGCAAATCGCCGTGGCGGAGTCGCTGGGTTTTAGTTTGACAGGGCACTCTTTGCATCTTTACGGCAGCTGCTTAAAAGACGGCTGCTCGGGCAAGACCGGCGACTAAGTCGCCAGTCCCTCGTTCTCCACATCTAGGCCTCCAGCATGGTGGCCGCGTGTCGGCGGGTTTCATCGGTAATGGTGATGCCGCCCGACATACGCGCAATTTCTTCGATACGCTGCTCATGCGAAAGCGCCACCACAGTGCTGTGGGTATTGCCGTCACTAACGCGTTTCTCTACCCGTAAATGCTGATGCCCTCGGGCCGCGACTTGGGGTTGATGCGTAATGCTAAAGACCTGAGCGTGCTCGCCCAAAGCGCGTAGTAATCGACCAACCACTTCAGCAATGCCCCCGCCAATCCCCACATCGACTTCATCAAAGACCATGACCGGGACGGGCGAATGGCGTGCGTGCACGACTTGAATGGCGAGCGAGAGTCGCGATAACTCACCGCCCGAGGCCACTTTTGCCAATGGCCGGAGCGGCTGACCCGGGTTGGCACTGAACAGAAACTCAATGTCATCAAGCCCATGGAGATTGGGTTTGGCCAGCGCGGTCAGTGTTAACTCGAGGCGTGCATTGCCAAGGCCGAGACCATGAAGGAAGGCTTGAATTTCGTCACAAAAAGCCACGGCAGCCGTTTGACGCTGCTGACGCAAGGCGGAGGCATTATGCATAAACGCCTGTTCGGCTTCGCGGGCGTCTTGTGCCAGTTGCGCTAAATCTTGTGCCTCGCGTAGCGACTGGCACTCCGCGTGAAGTTGCTCGGCCACGTGCACAAGCTCTTGCGGCGTGACGCGATGTTTACGTGCCAGCTGATGGCAATGACTCAGGCGCTGTTCCAGTTGTTCGAGCTCGCCGGGGCTGGCGTCTAAATCGTCGAGAAAGTGGCGTAAGCCGGGGCTGGCTTCCTCTAACTGAATCAGCGCACCCTGCAAAAGCTCGACCGCGCTGCCGAGTGCGGGCGCACGATGAATGTGGCTTTCCAGGGTTTTAATGGCGCGTTGCAAGAGTCGTGCAGCCGTGTCGCCATCGCCCTCGGTCATGAGCGTGAGGGCCAATTCGCCGTCTTGCTGAAGACTGCCGAGGTGCGCCAAGGTGTCATGCCGCTGCTCTATGCTTTCGTATTCGCCCGCGCTGAGACCGAGCTGATCCAGCTCCTTTAATAGGTGCTCAACAATCTCCAGGCGCGCACTTTGGGCCGCGCCGGCGCTCTCGGCTTGTTTCAGCTTGTCGCTAGCCGTTTGCCAGTGGCGGAACTGCGCAGCCGTTTCCTTCGCCAGTTCGGTGAGGTTGGCGTAGCTATCGAGCATGTGGCGATGGCTGTCTTTACGCAACAGAGTCTGGTGTTCGTGCTGGCTGTGTATATCAATGAGTAGTTCGCCGATGTCGCGTAGATCGCCGAGCGTGGCGGGGCGGCCATTAATATAGGCGCGTGAGCGACCGTCTCGGGTAAAGGTGCGACGCAGCGTGCATTCTTCGCCTTCATCCAGCTCGCGAGCGAGCAACCATGACATGGCGGCGGGTAGGTGGCCGACGATAAAGAGCGCGCTGACATCGGCACGTTCAGCGCCGCTACGCACAACTCCGCCATCGGCGCGATCGCCTAAACAGAGACCTAGCGCATCCATGAGAATGGATTTACCTGCACCGGTTTCACCCGTAATCACCGAAAAGCCACGGGAAAACTCCAGCTCCAAGTTTTCAACAATAGCGAATTGACTGATTTTGAGCAGGCTCAGCATGGCGACGTTCCACAAATGACATGGCCTAATCATAGGTCAGGCGGGCGTGCTGCGCGACGCACTGTGGAGGAGTTTTTTTGGCCTCTCTGCATTCGACTGAAAATTCACCCTTGAAATTCATGGCGGCAATCTCCACTAGTGCAACATGGCTATAAATGATGCCGTTTGCGCATGAGGAGATTAAGAAATGACTGATTCCAGCCAAGAGCAGGGTGTTGAGCCAACGCAAGAGCCGGTCCAAGCGGCGGTAGATGCAGTGATTGAGGCAGCACCTGCGGTGGATTTAGCGGCGCGCGTCGCCGAACTTGAAGGCTTGTTGAGAGACCAGCAGCTGCGCTCGCAAGCCGAAATCCAAAACATTCAGCGTCGTGCAGAGCGTGATGTTACCCATGCGCACAAATTTGCGCTGGAGAAATTTGCCGGCAGCCTGCTGGAAGTGGTTGATAACCTCGAGCGCGCTCTGGGCTCCGTGCCCTCTGAAGAGCCGGCGGTAAAGGCGCTGCAGGAAGGCGTCAGCCTCACCCATAAATTATTCAGTGACACCCTGAAGCGATTTGCGGTGGAAGCAGTGGACCCGCTGGGCGCGCCTTTCGATCCTGAACAGCATCAAGCGGTATCCATGCAGCCTTCAGCAACGGCTGAGCCAAATACCGTAACCGCCGTCTTCCAGAAGGGCTACACCTTGTCGGGTCGCTTATTGCGTCCGGCCATGGTGGTTGTGGCCACGGCGGGCTAAGCATTCGTTTTCGGATGCGCCCTTGAAATGGACGCATCCACCCACATATCAAAAGCAAGCGGTTAAATAACCAGCGCAATTTATTGGAGAGCATCATGGGCAGAATTATTGGCATCGACCTCGGCACCACCAACAGCTGCGTCGCCATCCTCGAAGGTGACAAGGTCAAGGTCATCGAAAACTCGGAAGGCGCACGCACCACGCCGTCCATCGTCGCCTACACCGACAATGAAGTGCTGGTCGGTGCCGGCGCCAAGCGCCAGGCCGTGACCAACCCGAAGAACACGCTGTTCGCGGTGAAGCGCCTGATCGGCCGCAAGTTCAAGGACGACGTGGTCCAGAAAGATATCAAGATGGTGCCCTACAGTATCGTGGCCGCCGACAACGGCGATGCCTGGGTGGATGTGAAGGGCGACCGCAAGGCGCCACCGCAGATCTCCGCCGAAGTGCTGAAGAAGATGAAGAAGACCGCCGAGGACTACCTGGGCGAGCCGGTCACCGAAGCCGTCATCACCGTGCCGGCCTATTTCAACGACAGCCAGCGCCAGGCCACCAAGGATGCCGGCAAGATCGCCGGTCTGGACGTGAAGCGCATCATCAACGAGCCGACCGCAGCTGCGCTGGCCTTCGGCATGGACAAGAAGGAAGGCGACCGCAAGATCGCCGTCTATGACCTCGGTGGCGGCACCTTCGACGTGTCCATCATCGAGATTGCCGAAGTCGACGGTGAGCACCAGTTCGAAGTGCTGTCCACCAACGGCGACACCTTCCTAGGCGGCGAAGACTTCGACCTGCGCCTGATCGACTATCTTGCCGACGAGTTCAAGAAGGATTCGGGCATCGACCTGCACAACGATCCGCTGGCCCTGCAGCGTCTCAAGGAAGCTGCTGAGAAGGCGAAGATCGAGCTGTCGTCGTCCACGCAGACCGAAGTCAATCTGCCCTACATCACCGCCGATGCCACCGGCCCCAAGCACCTCAACGTCAAGGTCACCCGCGCCAAGCTGGAGGCCCTGGTCGAGGATCTGGTCGCCCGCACCATCGAGCCCTGCCGTGTGGCCTTGAACGATGCTGGCCTGAAAATTTCCGATATCGGCGACGTCATTATGGTGGGTGGTCAGACCCGTATGCCACTGGTACTGGAGCGTGTAAAAGCGTTCTTCGGTCAGGAGCCACGTCGTGACGTGAACCCAGATGAAGCCGTGGCCATTGGCGCTGCCTTCCAAGGTGCGGTGCTGTCCGGCGATGTGAAAGACGTATTGTTGCTCGACGTGACACCGCTGTCCCTCGGCATCGAAACCATGGGCGGCGTCATGACGGTGCTCATCGAAAAGAACACCACCATCCCGACCAAGAAGCAGCAGGTGTTCTCCACCGCTGACGACAACCAGTCGGCGGTGACCATCCACGTGCTGCAGGGCGAGCGCAAGCAGGCCGCGCAGAACAAGTCGCTAGGTCGCTTCGACCTCGCCGACATCCCGCCGGCGCCGCGCGGCATGCCGCAGATCGAGGTGACCTTCGACATCGACGCCAACGGCATTCTTAATGTCGGTGCCAAAGACAAGGCTACCGGCAAGGCGCAGAGCATCATCATCAAGGCCAATTCCGGCCTGACCGATGCCGAAATCGAGCAGATGGTGCGTGACGCTGAAGCCAACGCCGAAGAAGACAAGAAGTTCTCCGAGCTGGTCGACGCCCGCAACCAGGCTGATCAGCTGGTGCATGCCACCAAGAAAACACTGACGGATCTCGGTGACAAGGCTACGGCTGAAGAGAAGGCAGCGGTCGAAGCCGAGATCGTCAAGGTCGAAGAGGCCATCAAGGCCAACGACAAGGACCAGATCGACGCGGCGGTTGAAGCGCTCAGCAACGCTTCCATGCCGCTGATGCAGAAGCTCTACGCCGATCAGGCTCAGGCTGGCGGTGCCGAAGGTGCGCAGTTCACGGACGCTGCTGCCGGTGCCGGTCAGGCTAAGCAGGACGACGGAGCCGTGGATGCCGAGTTCGAAGAAGTGAAAGACGACAAGAAGTAAGTCTTTCAGCGACTTCACGATGCAAACGCGGGGACTTCCCCGCGTTTGCGCATCCAATCTTTGTAAATAGCAACGATTGCAAACCAGCTGAAACGGGCGCGCTGCCCCAGGGGTCAACATGGCCAAGCGTGATTTTTACGAAGTCCTCGGTGTCGCTAAAAACGCCACCGACGACGAAATGAAGAAGGCGTATCGCCGACTTGCAATGAAGTATCACCCGGACCGTAATCCGGACAATAAAGAAGCGGAAGAGAAGTTCAAGGAGGCCAACGAGGCCTACGAGATGCTCACCAACGCCGACAAGCGCGCCGCTTACGACCGTTACGGCCATGCCGGTGTCGACCCTAATATGGGTGGCGGCGGTGGTGCTGGCGGCGCGGGCTTTGGCGATATTTTTGGCGACGTCTTCGGCGATATTTTCGGCGGCGGTGGTCGTGGTGGTCAGCAACGCAGCAATCGCGGCGCTGACCTCGGCTACACCATTGAGCTGGATTTGGAAGAAGCGGTGCGTGGCACCAAAGCGCAGATTCGCGTGCCGACCATGGTCGAGTGCGAGCCTTGCGATGGCTCCGGTGCGAAGAAGGGTACCAGCGCAACGCAATGCCGTACCTGTAATGGCAGCGGCCAAGTGCGCGTGCAGCAGGGCTTCTTTGTCATGAGTCAGACCTGCCCGACCTGCCATGGTCGCGGTAAAGTGATTCCAAGTCCGTGCTCCAGCTGTCATGGCGAAGGTCGCGTGCGTAAGCAGAAGACGCTGGAAGTGAAGATTCCGGCGGGTGTGGATACGGGTGATCGCATTCGCTTAACCGGTGAAGGCGAGGCCGGTGCTCACGGCGGGCCAGCAGGCGACCTGTATGTGCAGGTGTCGGTGCGCGATCACCGCATCTTTAAGCGTGATGGTGCGGATCTGTATTGTGAAGTGCCCATTGATTTCACCGTGGCCGCACTCGGGGGCGAAATTGAAGTGCCCACGCTCGATGGTCGCGTGAAATTACGCATTCCGGATGGCACCCAGACTGGCAAGTTGTTCCGCCTCAAGGGTAAGGGTGTGAAGCCGATTCGTTCGCATGCGCCGGGTGATATGCTCTGCCGCATCGTCATCGAAACACCGGTGCACTTGACCGCCAAGCAGAAAGACCTGCTCAAGGATTTCCAGGCATCGCTCGATGGCGAAGACCGTAAGCAATCGCCGAACAAGGAATCGTTCCTGAGCGGCGTGCGTAAATTCTTTGACGAGATGACGAAATGACGCGAATCGCTGTCTGTGGCGCCGGTGGGCGCATGGGTCGTGCCCTGATAGCTGCTGTACATGCGGCCGAGGATGCGACGCTGACCGCTGCCGTCGAGCGCGCTGAGTCGTCGCTGATTGGTGCCGATGCCGGTGAGCTGGCCGGCATCGGTCGCCTCGGCGTGACGCTGGCGGGCAGCCTGGCGGAGGTCATTGACCAGTTTGATGTGGTTATCGACTTCACCGCACCGGCAGCCACTGTTGCGCATCTGGCGCTGTGCCAGGCCCACGGCAAGGCCATCGTCATCGGTACTACCGGCCTCAATGACGAACAGAAGCAGCAAGTCAGTGCAGCGGCTGCGCAAGTGCCGGTGGTCTACTCCGGCAACTACTCCGTGGGTGTTAACGTCAGCCTCAAGCTGCTCGAAATGGCCGCCAAGACTTTTGGCGACACGGTCGATATCGATGTGCTGGAAGCGCATCACCGGCACAAGGTCGATGCCCCATCCGGCACGGCGCTGATGATGGGCGAGGCCGTTGCTGGCGCGCTCGGCCGAGATCTCAAGGATGTCGCCGTCTATGCTCGCGAAGGCCACACCGGCCCGCGTGAGCGTCAGCAGATCGGCTTCCAGACCCTGCGCGGCGGCGATACCGTGGGCGATCACACCGTGTTCTTTTTCGGTGAAGGCGAGCGCGTTGAGATTCGTCATGTCGCCACCAATCGCGCTAACTTCGCCGTTGGTGCCGTACGTGCCGCGCTGTGGGCGGCGGCAAAAGCGCCGGCTCTGTACGATATGCGCGATGTGCTTAACCTAAAGTAAGCATGCATGGGGGTGTGTACCTGCAGTCAGGGTTGGACAGCGGGGCCACTTCCGCGTAAAATCGCCGCTCAAATCGTGCCTGTGCGCAACACTGCTGAAATAGGCAGCCTAAAGCGAGAAGGAGTTCCTCTTCCTCGCTTTTTTTGCGCGCACGCCTAGCCCATTACTCTGCTCGGAGGTCGGTTTGAGCCAGCCAGCCATTCTCGCTCTGGAAGACGGTAGCGTTTTTCGGGGTCGTTCCATCGGTGCCGCAGGGCAATCCAGCGGTGAGGTCGTTTTCAATACGGCCATGACCGGTTATCAAGAAATTCTTACTGATCCTTCGTATTGCCAACAGATGGTCACGCTGACCTACCCGCACATCGGCAACACCGGGACTAACCCAGAAGATGTTGAGTCGACTCAAGTCTGGGCTGCTGGCCTGATCATCCGTGATCTTCCGCTGTTGGCCAGCAACTGGCGAATGACTGAGACCTTATCGGATTACCTCGTGCGCAACGGCGTGACCGCCATTGCCGATATCGATACGCGTCGCCTGACGCGAATTCTGCGTGAAAAGGGTGCTCAGAATGGCGCCATCATCGCCGGGCCGGCCGCTGCTGCCGAAGGTGCTGTCGAGGCTGCGCTCGCTGCCGCCCGCGCCTTTCCGGGTCTGAAGGGCGCCGATCTCGCCAAGGTGGTTTCGGTCACGGACAAGTATGAGTGGACCGAAGGCAGCTGGACCCTGGACAAGGGCTATGTCACGCCAACGGCCGCCCCTCAGTTCAAGGTTGTCGCCTATGACTTCGGCGTCAAGCACAACATCCTGCGCTTGCTGGCGGATCGCGGCTGCGAAGTGACCGTGGTGCCTGCGCAAACGTCGGCAGCCGATGTGCTGGCGATGAGCCCGGACGGTATTTTCCTGTCTAACGGCCCTGGTGACCCCGCACCGTGTGATTACGCCATTGCCGCCATTGCCGAGTTCCTGAACACCGATATTCCGGTTTTCGGTATCTGCCTTGGCCATCAACTGTTGGCACTGGCTTCCGGCGCCCAGACTCTAAAGATGAAATTCGGTCACCACGGTGCCAACCACCCGGTTCAAGATATCGACTCCGGTCGCGTCATGATCACCAGTCAGAACCATGGTTTCGCGGTCGATGAAGCCTCGCTGCCAGCAAACCTGCGCGTTACCCACAAGTCGCTGTTCGATGGCTCGCTGCAGGGTATTCATCGCACCGATAAGCCCGCGTTCAGCTTCCAGGGTCACCCCGAAGCCAGCCCCGGCCCGAACGATGCGCAACCACTGTTCGACCATTTCATTGAATTGATGCAGGCCCGGAAATAAGTCATGCCAAAGCGTTCTGATATTCAAAGCATTCTCATCATCGGCGCTGGCCCCATCGTCATCGGCCAGGCCTGCGAGTTCGACTACTCCGGTGCCCAGGCCTGTAAGGCGCTGCGCGAAGAGGGCTACCGCGTCATCCTGGTGAACTCGAATCCCGCCACCATCATGACCGACCCGTCCATGGCCGACTCGACCTACATCGAGCCGATCACCTGGCAGACCGTGGCACAAATCATCGAGAAAGAGCGTCCGGATGCGCTGTTACCGACCATGGGCGGCCAGACTGCGCTGAACTGCGCGTTGGCGCTGGATAAGGAAGGCGTGCTCGCCAAGTTCAATGTTGAGCTGATCGGTGCTTCGAAAGAGGCCATCCGCATGGCCGAAGACCGTCGCTTGTTCGACCAGGCCATGCGTCGCATCGGTCTCGAGTGCCCGCGAGCCGGCATTGCTAACACCATGGAAGAGGCCTTTGCGGTTCTGGAAACCACCGGTTTCCCGTCCATCATTCGTCCGTCCTTCACCATGGGCGGCTCGGGCGGTGGCATCGCTTACAACCGTGAAGAGTTCATCGAAATCTGTGAGCGTGGTTTTGATCTGTCACCGACGCACGAGCTGCTGATCGATGAGTCGCTGATCGGCTGGAAAGAGTACGAGATGGAAGTCGTGCGCGACCGCAATGACAACTGCATCATCGTCTGCGCCATCGAAAACTTCGACGCCATGGGCGTGCATACCGGCGACTCGATTACCGTCGCGCCGGCGCAGACCCTGACCGACAAAGAATACCAAATCATGCGCGACGCCTCGTGCGCCGTGCTGCGTGAGATCGGTGTAGAGACCGGCGGTTCCAACGTACAGTTTGGTATTAGCCCGAAAGACGGTCGCATGGTCATCATCGAGATGAACCCGCGTGTATCGCGCTCGTCCGCGCTGGCCTCCAAGGCCACGGGTTTCCCGATTGCCAAAGTTGCCGCCAAGCTCGCCGTCGGCTACACGCTCGATGAACTCAAGAACGACATCACCGGCGGTCGCACGCCAGCCTCGTTCGAGCCGTCCATCGATTACGTTGTTACCAAGATTCCGCGCTTCAACTTCGAGAAGTTCCCACAGGCCGAGCCGCGTCTGACCACGCAGATGAAGTCGGTCGGTGAAGTCATGGCCATTGGCCGTACCTTCCAAGAGTCGTTGCAGAAAGCGCTGCGCGGCCTGGAAGTCGGAGTTGACGGTTTCACACCCAAACTGGATCTGAGTGATGCCGAGGCTGAAGCCAAGCTCCGTAACGAGCTGTCGAATCCGGGGCCGGATCGTATTTGGTACATCGGTGATGCCTTCCGTATGGGTCTAGGC
The DNA here is from genome assembly GCF_057084925.1 of Perlucidibaca sp. Lineage (NCBI taxonomy): Bacteria > Pseudomonadati > Pseudomonadota > Gammaproteobacteria > Pseudomonadales > Perlucidibacaceae > Perlucidibaca > Perlucidibaca sp. The sequence goes on from NZ_JBXMRC010000003.1 coordinate 131,538, forward strand.
TTGGATGAAGTCTATCGCCTGACTGGCGTAGACAAGTGGTTCCTGGTGCAAATCGAAGACCTGATTAAGTCAGAAGCTGACGTGGCCCGTATCGGCTTTGCTGGCCTGGACTACGACACGATGTGGGGCTTGAAGCGTAAAGGCTTTTCCGACGGCCGCCTGGCCAGTTTGATTGGTGTGTCCGAGAAAGAGCTGCGCACGCGCCGCTGGAGCCTGGGTATCCGTCCGGTCTACAAACGTGTTGACACCTGCGCGGCTGAGTTCGCCACCAGCACCGCTTATATGTACTCGACCTACGAGGAAGAGTGCGAAGCCAATCCGAGCAGCCGTGACAAGATTATGGTGCTGGGTGGCGGTCCGAACCGCATTGGTCAGGGCATTGAGTTCGACTACTGCTGCGTGCACGCGGCCCTCGCCATGCGCGAAGATGGCTACGAAACCATCATGGTCAACTGCAACCCGGAAACCGTGTCCACCGACTACGACACCTCTGACCGCCTGTTTTTCGAGCCGGTAACGCTGGAAGATGTGCTCGAAATCGCGGCGCTGGAAAAGCCCAAGGGCGTCATCGTGCAGTACGGCGGCCAGACGCCGCTGAAGCTGGCGCGTGCACTTGAAGCGGCCGGTGTGCCCATCATCGGCACCTCGCCGGATGCTATCGACCGTGCCGAAGACCGTGAGCGTTTCCAGCAGATGGTCGAGCGCCTGAACCTGCTGCAGCCACCGAACCGTATCGCGCGTTCGGCTGAAGAGGGCCTGCTGCTGGCCTCGGAAGTCGGCTATCCGCTGGTCGTGCGCCCGAGCTATGTGCTCGGCGGCCGAGCCATGGAAATCGTCTTCAACGATGCCGAGCTAGCGCGCTACCTGCGCGAAGCCGTGCAGGCCTCGAACGAGTCGCCGGTGCTGCTCGACCGCTTCCTCGATGACGCCATCGAAGTCGACGTTGACTGCGTCAGCGATGGCAAGGATGTCGTCATCGGCGGCATCATGCAGCACATCGAACAGGCCGGCATTCACTCTGGTGACTCTGCCTGCTCGCTGCCGCCGTACAACCTCTCGGCCGAGCTGCAAGACATCATGCGCGACCAGACCATTCGCATGGCGCGCGAGCTAGGCGTAGTCGGCCTCATGAACGTGCAGTTCGCGGTCAAGGGTCAGGATGTCTACGTGCTGGAAGTGAACCCGCGTGCCTCGCGCACCGTGCCGTTCGTGTCCAAGTGCATCGGCACTTCGCTGGCCAAGGTCGCTGCGCGCTGCATGGCCGGCATGTCGCTGGCCGATCAGGGCTTCACGAAAGAAATCATCCCGCCGTACTACAGCGTGAAAGAAGCCGTATTCCCGTTTGCCAAATTCCCTGGTGTCGACCCCATCCTTGGCCCAGAAATGAAGTCCACGGGCGAAGTTATGGGCTCCGGCGCCACGTTCGCTGAGGCCTTCCATAAGGCCGTGCTAGGCTCCAACGAACGTCTGCCGAATGGCGGCCGTGTGTTTTTGTCCGTGCGTGATTCGGACAAGGTGCATCTGCCGCGTATCGGTCGTGAATTGGCAGATTTGGGCTTCGAACTGGTTGCCACCAGTGGTACACAGCGAGAGCTGGAAGCGGCTGGCATTGCCTGCCGTCGCATCAACAAGGTCACCGAGGGCCGTCCGCATGTCGTCGACATGCTGAAGAATGGCGAGATCAGCTTCATCATCAACACCACCGAAGGCAAGCAGGCGCAGCAGGACTCGTTCTCGATCCGCCGCAGCGCGCTGCAGGGCAAGGTCTACTACACGACCACGCTCAGCGGTGCGGACGCGGTCTGCCAATCCTTGCGTTCTAAGGATGCGCTGACGGTTCGCCGTCTGCAGGACATGCATGAGGGTATTGCGTAATGCAACGCTATCCGATGACGGTGCAGGGCGCAGAAGCCTTAAAAGCCGAATTGAATAAGCTGAAGGGCACGGATCGCCCCGCGGTTACGGCGGCGATTGCGGAAGCGCGTGCGCACGGCGACTTGAAAGAAAACGCCGAATATCACGCTGCTCGCGAGCAGCAGGGCTTTATTGAAGGGCGTATTCAAGACATTGAAGGCAAGCTCAGTAATGCCCAGATCATCGACATCACACAGATGACCAACAATGGCAAAGTCATTTTTGGTGCAACGGTGGATATTGAGAACGTTGAAACGGGAGAAGCAAAGACATATCAAATCGTTGGTGACGATGAGGCGGACTACAAGATTGGTAAAATCTCTGTGAACTCGCCGATTGCACGCGGTTTGATCGGCAAGGTAGAAGGCGACGCCGTGATGATTGAAACGCCGGGTGGTCGCGTTGAATATGAGGTTATTGCGGTTCGATATGTGTAACTGAGGCCGCAAAAAAAACGCCCTCAAGTGAGGGCGTTTTTTTTAGTCTTTATGACCATTTCCGTGGCCATGGCCATGTCCATTACCAGAATGGCCGCGATCCTTGTGCTTATGTTTGCGGTACTCAGGTACATAGACGTTGTTATACCAGTTGTCCTGTACGAAGTAGACCGGTGTGCCGCAGGCACCATATTGGCGGCAATGTTTGCGCCAGTTCTTTGCATGGCCACGCGGGACATGAAGATACATCGGCTGACGAGCCACTTGAACGGGCTGAATGACCACGGGTTGGCTGTAAATCAAGGCAGGCCTTGAGTACTGATTGCCAATGTCGATTTGGCCATAAAAGCCAGGTTGGCCAATGCTGACAGATACGCCTACATCCGCCGCAAAGAGCGGCGTTGAAGCGAGTAAGATCACAGCAGCGAATAGTTTTTTCATGTTGCTTCTCCGTTAGGTAATTTGACTAACGAAGGTGTGGAGCATTGGTTGACAGTCGGTGAGATACTGCCTAAAAGCATGGCTAACAAAAAAAGAGGATGAACCGATGCGCAGTGAGTCAGAATTTTTGGCCGAGTACGCCAAAAGCCACCGAAACAGAACCAATCAGATCGTCCATATTTTTTGTGTGCCACTCATTTTTTGGGCCACCTTAGGGCTGTTCTGGCTCATTCCACTCGGGCATCTAATTCCGGGTATTCCAGAGGCGTATCATCCTTGGGTCAATGTCGCGACATTGGGCGCATTACCAGTCATGGCGTTTTATATGCGTCTATCTCTCTGGAGTGCAGCCACAGGCCTAATTTGGTTGGCTATTAGCTTTGCGCTCATCGTTTGGATGGAGCAAGCACAGCTGCCCATGTTTGCGATTTTTGTCGCAACGTGGGTGGCAGCTTGGGCCGTGCAGTTCTGGGGGCATAAAGTCGAGGGTGAGAAACCATCATTTGCTGATGATTTGGTTTTTTTGCTCATTGGCCCGTTGTTTGTGCAGCAAAAGCTACAGCGCGGACTGTGATCCGCGTAGAGATTTAGCCTGTTACGCGCAGCAGGTTCGACAACTTAGGGTCGGGCTTGCGAGCCGCGCGGTAAAGCAGCGCCAGCTTCCCAATAATTTGAGCCACTTCGGATTTTGTTGCGTTAGCAATTTCTTCAATCGCAGCCAAGCGAGCGGCGCGGTCTTCACCGCCCACACGGACCTTGATGAGTTCGTGATCTTCAAGGCGAGCATCAATTTCCGCGATGACCGCTTCAGTGAGTCCATTGCCGCCGAGTAGAACCACCGGGTTAAGGTGGTGACCAATTTGGCGAAGTCGTTTTTTTTCAGCGGTAGACAAGCTCACAATAAACCTCAAATGACGCTGGTCCGAGCGCAAATCCAGCCGTAAGCACGGTTTGTCAGGAAATGCGGGCGGGTTTCTGGTAAAAAGGATGCTTAGTTTAGCCTGTTGAGGCGGACGAGTTCGTTTTTTTTGCAGGTTAGCCTGCGGTGAGATATGGCCACAAAGATTACCAACCACAAACTGAGCGGTAGCAGCAAAGTTTGGATGCGTGAACACCTCGATGATCATTACGTTCAGCGTGCCTGGAAAGACGGATATCGCTCGCGAGCCAGTTATAAACTGCTGGAAATTCAAGAGAAAGATAAGCTGATTAAGCCCGGTATGCGGGTTTTGGACTTGGGCTCTGCGCCCGGCGGATGGTGTCAGGTGGCCGGAAAAATCCTCGGTGACCGGGGTTGTGTGGTTGCGACAGACATTCTGCCCATGGATGCTTTGCCTGATGTAACCTTTGTTCAGGGTGATTTTCGTGAAGACAGTGTGCTCGACGAAATTATGGCAGCGTTAGGGGATAAGCCAGTTGACCTTGTAATTTGCGATATGGCCCCCAATATGTCTGGTAATAACTCAGTAGATCAGCCGCGTGCGATGTATCTCTGTGAGTTGGCACTTGATATGGCGGTGCGAGTGCTTAAGCCAAATGGTGCGTTCCTCGTTAAGGTCTTTCAGGGAGAAGGCTATGAGGAGTACCGGCACATGATTCGTCAGCACTTCCCGGTGCTGAAGGCGCGTAAGCCTGATGCCTCTAGAGCGCGTTCACGCGAAGTCTATTTGGTGGCTACGGGTTTTAAGCCCTAATTTTTTTGAGCCTGGGAGGTTCGTGATAATGAATGATATCGCCAAGAACTTAGTGGTTTGGTTGTTGATTGCCGGCGGCCTTATGTTTGCTTTCGGCAATTTCAACAAGGCCAAGCCCGCTCAGGCTATGTCCTATAGCGAATTCCTCGCCGCGGTAGATGCGGGTGAAATTAAGCAGGTTCGTATTACGCCAGACACGATCTCGGGTGATCGCGCCAGTGGTCAGCGTTTCGATGTGGTGCGTCCGCCGATTCAAGATCCTGACCTGATGAATCAATTGCTCAAGCAAAATGTCGCCATCGTGGGCGCGCCAGCTGAGCAGCAGGGCCTAGTGTCGCAGCTCTTGGTAGCCGCTTTCCCCATCCTCTTGATGGTCGGTTTGTTTATGTTCCTGTCCCGCAAGATGGGTGGCGGCATGGGTGGCGGGCCGGGTGGTCGTGGCAATCCGATGTCGTTTGGCAAGTCGCGTGCGCGTCAGCTCAGTGAAGATCAAATCAAGGTCACATTCGCTGATGTGGCGGGGTGCGATGAGGCCAAGGAAGAAGTCAAAGAGGTCGTAGAGTTCCTGCGCGATCCGGGCAAGTTCCAGCAACTCGGCGGACGTATTCCACGTGGCATCCTCATGGCAGGTCAGCCAGGCACGGGTAAAACGCTGCTGGCTAAAGCGATTGCAGGCGAAGCGAAGGTGCCGTTCTTCTCCATTTCTGGCTCAGACTTCGTTGAAATGTTTGTTGGCGTGGGCGCTAGCCGTGTGCGCGACATGTTCGAAGAGGCCAAGAAGCAATCCCCATGCATTATTTTCATCGATGAAATTGACGCAGTGGGTCGTCATCGTGGCGCCGGCATGGGCGGTGGCAACGATGAGCGCGAACAAACCCTGAACCAGTTGCTGGTAGAAATGGATGGCTTCGAGGGCAACGAAGGCGTCATCGTCATTGCTGCTACCAACCGCCCCGATGTGCTGGACTCGGCACTCTTGCGTCCAGGTCGCTTCGATCGCCAGGTTGTTGTGGGTCTGCCGGATATCCGTGGCCGTGAGCAGATTCTGCGGGTGCACATGCGCAAAATTCCGATGGCAGGCGATGTGGATGCATCAACCCTTGCGCGTTCAACGCCGGGCTTCTCGGGCGCTGATTTGGCTAACTTAGTCAATGAAGCGGCCTTGTTCGCTGCACGCAGCGATAGCAAGCAAGTCTGTATGAATGACTTTGAGAAGGCCAAAGACAAAATCATGATGGGCGCTGAGCGCAAATCCATGGTGATGTCGGATAAAGAAAAGCTCAACACGGCCTATCACGAAGCGGGGCATGCCATTGTCGGTCGCTTAACGCCTGAGCATGATCCGGTCTACAAAGTGTCGATTATTCCGCGTGGCCGCGCCTTGGGCGTCACCATGTTCTTGCCCGAGGAAGATCGTTACTCCATTTCCAAGCGCGGGATTGAAGGCAATATTTGTTCATTGTTCGGCGGCCGTATTGCAGAAGAGCTGACACTGGGTGTGGATGGTGTCACCACGGGCGCGAGCAACGACATTCAACGAGCCACTGAGTTGGCGCGCAATATGGTCACCAAGTGGGGCTTATCCGAAAAGCTCGGCCCCTTGCTGTATGAAGAAAATGAAGCCGAAATGTATGGTCGCCCGGGTGCTCGGGGCAATATCTCGACGCAAACGGCGATTGATATTGACGTGGAAATGCGCGCCATCATTGATCGTTGCTATACGCGCTCGAAGCAATTGCTGGTCGACAATCGGGACATCCTCGATGCCATGGCAGCGGCTCTCATGCAGTATGAAACCATTGATTCCGATCAGATCGATGATTTGATGGCGCGCGTACCGGTCCGTACCCCTCGCGGTTGGAGCGACAGCGACAAGTCGGGTGGAAGCCCAACAGTAAGCGCCACTAAAGCGGAGTCTGATGTAGTGGGCGAGCCTGCTGCAGACGCGGTTTAAACGTTAATGTCATGCCCCGTCTGCGCCTTTGTGCAGGCGGGGCATCGTCTTTTCTGAAAGTACAACATGACGATACTCCACTGTGGTTCGCGCACCATTTCCCTGCACACGCCTGTCGTTATGGGCGTGCTCAATGTCACGCCAGACTCCTTTTCGGATGGAGGGCGTTACACGCAGCGTGATGCCGCTTTGCGTCAGGCGGAGGCCATGTTGGCGGAAGGCGCGCACATTATTGATGTCGGTGCTGAAAGCACGCGGCCGGGTGCCAAGCCGGTGACCCTGGCCGAAGAACTGGATCGTTTATTGCCTGTGGTAGAGGCCATTGCCGCGAATGTTGATGTCATTATTTCGGTGGATACCTCAACGCCGCAGGCCATGACAGAGGCTGCGCGCTTAGGTGCGGGACTGATCAATGATGTGCGCGCGCTCAGGCGCGAGGGTGCAATGGCGGCTGCGGCGAGTACGGGCTTGCCCGTCTGTTTAATGCACATGCAGGGCGAGCCAGACGCGATGCAGGTGTCGCCAAGCTATCAGCACGTAGTGGCTGAAGTGAGCGCATTTTTGCACGAGCGTATTGAGGCCTGCCTGCGCGCCGGTATTCGTCGAGAGCAGCTAATTTGCGACCCGGGTTTTGGTTTCGGCAAGAGTCTTGCGCACAATTTACGTTTGTTGGCGCAGTTTGATGAACTTCAAGCGCTGGCCTTGCCGCTATTGGTTGGGGTGTCGCGTAAATCCATGCTGGGTCAGGTATTGAATGGAGCTCCGGTGATGGCGCGACAAGCGGCCGGATTGTCCGCCATGCTCTTGGCGGTTGATCGAGGCGCGCGTATTGTTCGTACCCATGATGTGGCGCCAACCGTTGAGGCATTGATGCTCTGGCAGGCACAAAAAAATTATCAAAAGGATGATGTATGAGCAGAAAGTACTTTGGCACGGATGGTGTTCGCGGCTTAGTGGGGCAGTACCCCATCACTCCAGATTTTGCGTTGAAGTTGGGTTGGGCGGCAGGTCGTGCCATGGCGTCGCAGGGCAACGCATCGGTTGTGGTAGGCAAAGATACACGCTTGTCCGGCTATGTTTTTGAGTCGGCACTGGAGTCGGGATTGTCTGCGGCGGGTGTCAGTGTGCGTTTGCTCGGGCCAATTCCAACGCCAGCAGTGGCACATCTCACGCGCGCCTTCCATGCGAGCGCGGGCATCGTCATTTCGGCTTCGCACAATCCTTATTACGACAATGGCATTAAATTTTTTGGTGCGGATGGTAAAAAACTGCCTGATGCCGTCGAGTTAGACATCGAAGCGTGGATGGATCGGGAGATGGTCATCGATAAGCCCGACCAGCTCGGTAAGGTGATTCGTCAGGAGGATGCTCGAGGTCGATACATCGAGTTCTGTAAGTCGGCCCTGCCATTCAGTATGTCGCTGCAAGGATTGAAGATCGTCGTTGATGGCGCTCATGGCGCCACGTATCAAGTTGGCCCGGCCGTATTCGCAGAGTTGGGCGCAACGGTCATTAAGCATGCTTGCGAGCCCGATGGTTTGAACATTAACCATGAAGTAGGTTCCACGCACCCTGAGGGGTTGCAGGCGCGGGTTCTAGCCGAAAAAGCCGATCTTGGGATTGCCTTTGATGGCGACGGCGATCGCATTGTTATGGTGGATCATCAAGGCACCCTGGTAGATGGCGATGAGCTGATTTACTTGATTGCTAGGGAGCGACTGCGCGCTGGCAAAGTGGTGGGCGGCGTGGTTGGCACACTGATGAGCAACTTCGGCATGGAGAAAGCAATCCAAGCCCTAGGCTTAGAGTTTGTTCGCGCTAATGTCGGAGATCGCTATGTTATGGCGGCATTGGAGAGTCGCGGTTGGACGCTCGGCGGCGAGGCATCGGGTCACATAGTGTGTTTGGATAAGGCCACCACCGGCGATGCCATTGTGGCTGCCTTGCAAGTATTGGCCGCGATGATCGGCAGCGGTAGGTCGCTTGCGGAACTCAAGGCGGGTATGACTAAGTACCCGCAAGTGCTTATTAATGTGCGCTTGGCGGAGAAAATCGATATCAAAACAGTGCCAGCTATTCAAAAAGCCGTGGCCTTGGCTGAAGAGAAACTGGCAGATCAAGGGCGAGTGCTCTTGCGTGCGTCTGGCACGGAGCCACTGATTCGCGTCATGGTGGAGGGTGCTGATGCGGCTTTGGTGCAAGAATTAGCCGAAGAGTTGGCAGAAGTCGTTCGCAACTGCTTGTAAGCCTGCGAGAGCTTCGCTAGTATTGCCGACCTCGCGAGGCCGGCCTGCCAAGGAGTTAGATATGCGTCGCCCCTGGGTCGCTGGCAATTGGAAAATGAACGGATCGCAAGCTCAGGCTCAGGCGCTATTGAGCGAGTTGAGCGAGCTCCGTGAATTGAGCGAAATCGATGTGTGTCTAGTGCCGCCTGCACCGTATTGGTTGCAGATTAATGATGCCGTTAAAGGCGGCTCATTACGGGTGCTGGCGCAAACGGTTTCAGAGTATGACTCTGGGGCTTACACCGGCGAATTATCGTCGGCGATGTTGAAAGACTGTGGTGTGTCGGGTGCGCTGGTTGGGCACTCTGAGCGTCGTCAGTTGTATGCTGAAAATGATTATGTCGTGGCCGCAAAATTTAAGGCACTACGGCAAGCCGGGCTGAGTCCAGTGTTGTGTGTGGGCGAAACGCTCGCTGAGCGAGAAGCTGGCGAAACATTGTCGGTGGTGTCGCGGCAGTTGCTGGCCGTGCTGGAGTCGCAAGGTCCAGAAGCATTAGCGAATGCAGTGCTGGCTTACGAGCCGGTCTGGGCAATTGGTACGGGCTTAACGGCCTCTCCGATTCAGGCGCAAGCGGTACATGTCTCGTTAAGGGCAGTTGTTGCCGCCTTTGATGCAGATTGTGCGGCAGCGCTGAGAATTGTGTATGGCGGTAGTGTTAAGGCATCGAATGCGCAAGGTTTGTTTGCGATGCCAGATATAGATGGTGCATTGGTTGGTGGGGCATCCCTACAGGCCACAGAATTTTTAGCGATTTGCCGGGCTGCCCAGCAAGCGCTTTAACAGGGTAAGAAGATGGAAACGCTGGTTCTGGCCGTACACATATTGGTGGCAGTTGTCATGATTGCACTCATTTTGTTGCAACAGGGCAAGGGTGCCGAAATGGGCGCATCGTTTGGCTCTGGTGCTTCCGGTACGGTCTTTGGTAGCGCAGGTTCGGCAGGGTTCTTAACCAAGCTGACTGCAGGTTTGGCGCTGGTGTTTTTCCTGACCAGTTTGGGTTTGGCTGTTTATGCCAAGCAGAATGCGGCAAAAGCGGGGGCGTTTTTCCCTGCAGCAGCGGCGCCTCAGTCGGCTCTGCCTGTGCTGCCTGAATCTGCCGTTGCGCCCGTTGCACCGTTGAATGCTGATCTGCCAACGTCCTCAAAATAAGCGTTGGAAGTTCGATAGGGGCGAAAGCCTCAAAAAAGCCCGGAGGCGGGTTTAAACACCGACATGCGGAAGTGGTGAAATTGGTATACACGCAGCCTTGAGGTGGCTGTGCCTAACGGCGTGGGGGTTCAAGTCCCCCCTTCCGCACCAATTTAAAGCTTGTTTTGGCATCAGTCCCAAATGAGTCGTAAATACCGGCATCGCCGGTGGCGAAAAGGTTTGACAAGTCCGTGTCAGATCCGTACAGTTCGCAACCTCTGATGCGGGGTGGAGCAGTCAGGTAGCTCGTCGGGCTCATAACCCGAAGGTCGTTGGTTCAAATCCAGCCCCCGCTACCACATTCGGACTTTGTAAAAAAGCCCACGCTTAAGTGGGCTTTTTTATGGGTCCTGCGGCAGGTATCTTCGGGTGCTGTGGCTGCCGATACCGTGGGCGATTCGCCCACTTTTTGTTTCTGGCGTTTGGGTTTTGCGAAGTGTCTTCGCGACGCGAGCGCATGACGGGGGAGAGGGGCCGACATGGCAATCTCGAAGAAAGTCGAAGATCTAACAACGTTGCTCGAGCCAGCGGTAGCGGCTTGTGGTTTCGAGTTGTGGGGTCTTGAGTTTTTTCAGCAGGGAAAACATTCCGTGCTGCGTCTTTTTATTGAAACCGAACGCGAGGAAGGTGTTGGCATTGATGACTGCTCGACGGTGAGCCATCAGGTCAGTGGTGTGCTCGATGTTGAAGATCCCATCAGTGGTGAGTACACCCTGGAAGTATCTTCACCAGGCTGGGATCGTGCACTGTTCAAGCCGGCGCATTACATTCGTTTCATCGGTGAAGAAGTAAACGTGCGGTTGACGGCGCCTATTCAAGGTCGTCGCCGTTTTAAGGGCCATATTCAGGCGGCAGATGAAGTGCAGCTGTCGTTGCAAGTGGAGGGTGTGCTGGTGCAGATTCCTTTCGTGAGCATCGACAAAGCCAACATCGTGCCTAATTTCTGACAAGAACAAATGATCACGCAGGTCGAATCATGAGCAAAGAAATCCTGTTGGTAGTGGACTCCGTCAGCAACGAGAAAGGTGTTGCGCGCGAAGTCATTTTCGAGGCTTTGGAGCAGGCGCTGGTTGCTGCCACCAAGAAGCGTTTTGACACCGACGAAATCAATATTCGCGTCGTGATCGATCGCCGCACGGGTGAGTATTCGACTTTCCGTTTCTGGGAGGTCGTTGCCGATGAAGACCACGAAATTCCTGCGATGCAGCTGGCAATTAGTGATGTCGAAGAAAAGGGCTTGAAGCTCGGTGATATCGTTGAGGAGTCTGTTCCTTCCATTGAGTTTGGTCGTATCGCGGCGCAAACAGCCAAGCAAGTCATTGTGCAGAAAGTGCGTGAGGCTGAGCGTGCGCTCGTGGTTGACGCTTACCGTGATCGCATTGGCGAGATTCTCTCGGGTACGGTCAAGAAAAGTACACGTGATGGCATGATTGTTGACCTCGGAGCAAACGCTGAAGCCTATTTGGCCAAAGAAGAGATGCTGCCGCGCGAAAACTTCCGCATGGGGGATCGCGTGCGTGCCGTGCTCTATGCTGTGAATAGCGAAGGCCGTGGTGCTCAGCTTTTGTTGTCTCGTGCCAGCCCTGAAATGCTGATTGAATTATTCCGCATTGAGGTGCCGGAAATTGGCGAAGAAATTATCGCCATCCGTGCTGCGGCGCGTGATCCGGGCGTGCGCGCCAAGTTGGCTGTGAAGAGCAACGATCACCGCATTGATCCGCAGGGCGCATGTATTGGTATGCGCGGTTCGCGCGTGCAAGCCGTATCGGGTGAGCTCGGTGGTGAGCGTGTCGATATCGTGCTTTGGGATGATAACCCTGCACAGTTCGTGATTAACGCGCTGCAGCCAGCTGAAGTGTCCTCGATCATTGTTGACGAAGACAGCCACAGCATGGACGTTGCCGTTGAGGAAGATCAGCTTGCCATGGCCATTGGTCGCGGTGGCCAGAACGTACGCTTGGCGTCGGACCTGACCGGCTGGCGTTTGAACGTGATGACCGTTGCTGATGCGCAAACCAAGCAAGAAACCGAAGCCCAGAAGTTCGTTGATTGTTTTGTGGCTGACCTGGGTGTGGATGACGATATCGCCGGCATTCTCGTTAATGAAGGCTTCACCACGCTCGAAGAAGTGGCCTACGTGCCTCTGGAAGAGTTGCTGGCCATTGAAGATTTTGATGAAGACCTGGTAGAGGCGCTGCGTCAGCGCGCCAAAGACGCACTGCTGACCAAGGCGCTGGTGTCGGAAGAAGGTGCGAAAGAGCCTGCTGACGATCTGCTGGCAATGGAAGGGATGGAGCGCAAGCTGGCATTTGCTTTGGCTGCTCGCGGCATCGTGACCATGGAAGACCTGGCTGAACAAGCCATTGATGATATTGCTGATATCGAAGGCATTACGCCTGAGTCGGCAGCCCAATTGATCATGAAGGCGCGTGAGCCCTGGTTCAACTGAACCTTGGCCACCTCTTTTGCAACGGAGAACCACGCCCCATGGCTGATGTAACTGTCAAACAACTCGCCGAAACTGTCGGTCGTTCAGTCGATGTGCTGCTCGCGCAAATGCGCGACGCTGGCTTGTCGCACACCAATCCTGATGCTGCTGTGTCTGATATTGAAAAGCAGCAGCTGCTGTCTCACCTGAAGCGTGAGCATGGCGAAGCTGCGGGTCAGCCGCAGAAAATTACCCTGCAACGTAAGACGGTGAGCACACTGAAAACGGCTCCCGTGACCGGCGGCAAAGCCAAAACGGTTAACGTTGAAGTCCGCAAGACAAAAACCTATGTGAAGCGCTCCTTGCTCGAAGAGCAAGAAGAGTCGACACGTGAAGCCGAAGAGCAAGCGCGCCTGGCCGCCGAAGAAGCCGTTCGTAAAGCCGAAGCTGAACGTATTGCGGCTGAAGAAGCTGTTCGTCGTGCCGCAGAAGAGGCACGAATTGCTGCCGCGGAAGAAGAGGCTCGTAAGGCTGCTGAAGAAGCACGTAAGCAGATGGGTGGCGATGCAAAAGATAGCCGCAAGCTCAGTGTGCCCAAGGTCGATGTCAAGAAATTAGAGACACCGGAAGAGCGCGCACGTCGTGAAGAGCAGGCAGCTAAAGAGCGTGCCGCGGAAGATGCTCGTCGTCGTCAAGAAGAAGCTGCACGAAAAGAAGCGGAAGAAAAAGCTAGCCAAAAAACATTAGAACAAGCGCGTCGCATCGCCGAAGAACTTGCCGGACGTGCACAGACAGTTGCACCAGTAGCCGACACGCCGCTGGCTCGCGGTCTGGTGGGCGTCGCGTATGAAGATTCGTTCGCTCGCGAAGATCGTGAAATTAAGCGTGGTACATCGACGCCAACTCGCACGGCCAAGAAAGGTCCGAAGAAGCGCGAAGAACAGACCTTCCGTCCAGTTCAGCGCACGTTAACCAGTGCCCTTTCCAAGAAGCATGGCTTCGAGAAGCCCGTTGAGAAACAGGTTTACGAAGTCAGCATTGGTGAGTCGATTGTGGTGAGTGACTTGGCCCAGAAGATGGCTAAGAAAACTCGCGAAGTGATTCGTGTGCTCATGAAAATGGGCGAAGTGGTCACGGCCGATCAAGTGATTGATCAAGCCACTGCCGGTCTAGTAGTTGAAGAAATGGGTCATGCGCCTAAGTTCGTCAGTGAAACCGCGCTGGAAGATTCGTTGATGGACTCTATCGTTCGTCATGGCGATGCCAAGACACGTGCGCCTGTTGTGACCATTATGGGTCACGTTGACCACGGTAAGACCTCGTTGCTCGACTACATCCGTCGCGCCAAGGTTGCTGCCGGTGAAGCGGGCGGTATTACGCAGCACATTGGCGCATACCACGTTGAAACGCCACGCGGCATGATTACATTCCTCGATACCCCGGGCCACGCCGCATTCACTGCGATGCGTGCGCGTGGTGCCAAGGCGACCGATATTGTGGTGCTGGTGGTGGCTGCGGATGATGGCGTGATGCCACAAACGGCAGAAGCCATTGATCACGCTCGCGCATCCGGTGTTCCACTGATTGTTGCCATGAACAAGGTCGACAAAGAGTCCGTGGACTTTGATCGCGTGCTCAGTGAGCTGTCTGCCAAGCAAGTTATTTGTGAAGAGTGGGGCGGTGATACACAGGTTGTGAAGGTGTCGGCGAAGACCGGTTTTGGTATCGACGAATTGCTCGAAGCCATCCTGATTCAAGCTGAACTGCTGGAGCTAACCGCCGTCTCTGAAGGTCCAGCACAAGGTGTTGTGATCGAGTCGCGCATTGATAAGGGTCGTGGTGCGGTAGCAACCTTGCTCGTGCAGAAAGGCACCCTGAAGCAGGGTGACTTGGTACTGGCGGGTACGCTCTACGGTCGTGCCCGTGCCCTAGTCGATGAGAATGGTAAGCAGGTTAAGTCGGTAGGCCCGTCCATGCCGGTTGAGATTCTTGGTCTGCCGGATGCGCCAGGTGCTGGCGATGAGTTCCTCGTCGTCGCCGATGATCGTAAGGCCCGTGAAGTCGCAGACTTCCGTATTGCTCGTGATCGTCAGGCGCGTATGGATCTGGCCGAAAGCATGAAGCTGGAAAATCTGTTTGCCAACATGGGCAAGGCAGAAGTGGCATCGGTCAATATCATTCTTAAAACCGATGTGCGTGGTTCCTTGGAAGCACTCACGGCTGCACTTAATGACCTCAGCACGGACGAAGTCCGCGTTAAGATCGTTAGCTCGGGTGTCGGTGCGATTGCTGAATCTGATGTGGCCTTGGCCGAATCGACAGGCTCCGTCGTCTTGGGCTTCAACGTCCGTGCCGATAACGCGGCCCGTGCGAAGTGCCAGAATGATGGTATCGACCTGCGTTACTACAGCATCATTTATGAATTGATTGATGATGTGCGTGATGCCATGTCTGGTCTGCTCACACCTGAGCGTCGCGAAAACATTGTGGGTATGGCCCAGGTTCGTGAAGTGTTCCATTCATCCAAGTTCGGCTCTGCCGCTGGTTGCATGGTGCTCGAGGGCAGCCTGTTCAAGAACAAGCCGATTCGCGTGCTGCGTGAAGATGTGGTGGTGTTCCAGGGTGAACTGGAGTCACTGCGCCGCTTCAAGGAAGACGTCATGGAAGTACGTCACGGTATGGAGTGCGGTCTCGCGGTGAAGGGCTACAAGGACATCAAGGCGGGCGACAAAGTCGAAGTCTACGAAGTTCAAATTATCAAGCGCAGCTTGTAAGAGGCCGACTGAGTGAGTCAACGCACGCAACGCATGGGCGACCAAATCCAGCGCGATCTCTCCGACCTGATTCGTCAGCGTCTGCGAGATCCGCGTTTGGGCATGGTGACAATTTCAGCCGTGAAGGTTAGCCCAGACATGGGCTACGCCGACATTTACGTCACCATCCTCGGTAAGACCTTGGATGAGGCGCCGGATGAGGGCATTGCGATTCTCAATGCCGCGTCGGGCATTCTCCGTGGCGAACTCGGCCGCGGTTTACGCACGCGTATCGTGCCGCATTTACGTTTTCACCATGACGTGGTGGTGGCGCGTGGCAATCGTATGGCAGCCTTGATTTCGCAAGCGGTGAAAGATGATGCCGAGCGTGCTGAGTCTGCGCCACAAGCAGACACTGCCGATCACAAAGACGGTTCGGCGACCTGAGTCTGTCTTGAGTAAGCCTCGTCGCCCTAAACGTCCCATCGATGGTGTGCTGTTGCTGGATAAGCCACAGGGCATGACATCGAATCAGATCCTGCAGTGGGTCAAGCACCGATACCAAGCTGAAAAAGCGGGGCATACAGGCAGTCTTGATCCGTTGGCGACCGGTGTGTTGCCGATCTGCCTAGGCGAAGCCACCAAATACTCTCATTACCTGCTCGAAGCCGACAAGAGCTATCGAACGCGCCTCCGTTTTGGTCAACGTACCAATACCTCAGATGCCGATGGCGAGGTTGTAGAAGAGCGCCCCGTTCCTGTCATCACGCCAGAATCTCTAGAGCAGATATTGGCGCGCTTCCGTGGCGACATCATGCAGATTCCCTCGATGTTTTCGGCGCTCAAGCAGGACGGTCGTCCACTCTATGAGTTGGCACGTGCCGGCATTGAAGTGGCACGTGAAGCGCGGCCTGTGACGATTTTCTCACTGACTTTAAATGCCCTCGAGCCGCCCTTTGCCGAGTTGACCGTGTGCTGCTCTAAGGGCACCTATATTCGCAATCTGGTGGAAGATATTGGCGAGGCAATAGGCTGTGGCGCACATGTGGTTGAGTTGCGCCGTTTGTCGGCGGGCCCGTTCGATTTAACTCAGGCGGTGACAGCCGCTGAAATTGAGCTGCTGGAGCCTCAAGGCTTTGCGGCTTTAGATGCGTTATTGCTACCGCCATGGTCCGGTTTGGCCGATTGGCCCCGGGTGGAGTTGAGCGAAAGTTCAGCGTATTATCTGCGCCACGGTAATCCGGTGCGGGCTTCTGGCCTGCCAAGCGAAGGCTCAGTGCTGATTTTTCAGGTTGAAGCCGGATGCGAAGAATTTCTCGGGATTGGCTTTGTCGATGATGACGGCATGCTGGCTCCCAAGCGTTTGTTGAAGTCATCGTACTAACAAACGTGTGCACAACCCCTTTGGGGGATGTTGGCGCGGACTGCAGAGAGGCGCGGTCTGTCGCTGTTCTAATGGCCTCTCAGAAGGAGTAATACCATGGCCCTTACGGTCCAAGACAAAGCTGCGATTGTTGCCAAGTTTGCCCGTTCAGCCGGTGATACCGGTTCTTGTGAAGTTCAAGTTGCGCTCCTCAGCGCCAACATTGATGACCTGCAAGGTCACTTCAAGGCGCACAAGCATGACCACCACTCGCGCCGCGGTCTGATTCGGATGGTTAACCAGCGTCGTACGCTGCTTGACTACCTGAAGCGTAAAGACAGCACACGCTACAGCGCGTTGATCCAGGAACTGGGTCTGCGTCGCTAAGCGGAACACTCTGGGAGCGGCTTGCCGCTCCCAGTCTTTTCAGCCATCAGAAATGTTGGTTGGTCACAGGATGTGACATGTCGGCCGTCATGGGAGAGGCTTCTAACACCTGCGCTACATCAAGGTTTGCTCAGCTGTTAGGGGCCTCCGATGACAATCTTGTAAGTATCGGAAAATTAGGGATTGCCATGGGGCAATCCGCAGAGGAAAAGCATGTTCAATATCGTACGTAAAGAATTTCAATTTGGTCAGCAGACCGTCACCCTGGAAACGGGTCGCGTTGCACGTCAAGCAACGGGCGCTGTTATCGTCACCATGGGTGGCGTACAGGTTCTCGTTGCAGTCGTCGGTGCTAAGAAAGCCAAACCAGGTCAGGATTTTTTCCCACTGACCGTAAACTACCAAGAAAAAACCTATGCAGCCGGCCGCATTCCCGGTGGTTACTTCAAGCGTGAAGGTCGTCCTTCAGAAAAAGAAACCTTGACCTCGCGCCTGATTGATCGCCCAATTCGCCCGCTGTTCCCAGAAGGCTTTGTGAATGAAGTGCAGGTCACGGCAACTGTGATCTCCACTGACAAGTTGCAGGATCCCGATATTGCCGCGCTGCTGGGCACGTCAGCAGCCTTGGCTATTTCCGGTCTGCCATTTAATGGTCCGATTGGTGCCGCACGCGTCGCCTACATCAATGACGAATACGTACTGAACCCCAGCTACGAGCAGCTGAAAACCTCCGATTTGGATCTGGTGGTTGCTGGTACGCAAGGTGCCGTGCTGATGGTTGAATCCGAGGCAAAGGAACTGAGCGAAGATCAAATGCTCGGTGCCGTGCTCTTTGGTCACGACGAAATGCAAGTGGCTATTGAAGCCATCAAGGCATTCGCGGCTGAAGTCGGTACGCCGCGCTGGGAGGTGACACTGCCCGCAGTGAATGCTGAGTTGAAGGCGGCTCTCAAGGCGGCTTTTGAAGCGCAGATCTCGGAAGCCTATACGATTCGCGAAAAGCAAGATCGTTACACACGCTTGGATGCCATCAAGGTAGCCGCTATGGCGCAGTTCGCCACAGAAGATGGCGCTGCCGATGATCTCGAAGACCTGTTTGAAGACCTGAAGTATCGTACGGTTCGAGACAATATTCTGTCCGGCAAGCCTCGTATCGATGGTCGCGACACCCGCACGGTGCGTGCACTCGACATCCAGACGGGTGTTCTGGGCAAGGCTCACGGTTCAGCATTGTTCACCCGTGGAGAAACCCAAGCATTAGTCACAGCCACGCTGGGCGGTACACGCGATGCCATGATGATTGATGCCCTTGAAGGCAGCTACACCGACAACTTCATGCTTCACTACAACTTCCCCTCCTACTCGGTAGGTGAAACGGGGCGTGAGTCCGGCCCTAAGCGTCGTGAAATTGGCCATGGCCGTTTGGCGCGTCGCGGCGTGTACCCTATGCTGCCCTCGTCCGATAAGTTCCCGTACGCCATTCGCGTGGTATCGGAAATTACGGAATCCAACGGTTCCTCCTCGATGGCTTCGATCTGCGGCGCTTCGTTGGCCCTGATGGATGCCGGCGTGCCGATGAAAGCACCGGTCGCAGGTATTGCCATGGGTCTGGTGAAAGAAGGCGAGCGCTTTGCCGTTTTGACCGACATCTTGGGCGACGAAGATCACCTGGGCGATATGGACTTCAAGGTGGCCGGCTCGGCAAATGGCGTCACTGCGTTGCAGATGGACATCAAGATCGAAGGCATCACTGAAGAAATTATGGAAGTGGCGCTGGGCCAGGCTCGTGAAGCCCGCCTGAATATTCTCGGTCAGATGAACCAAGTACTGGCTCAGTCCCGTGCCGAAGTGAATGCCAACGCCCCGACGTACGCCACCATCCAGATCAGCACGGACAAGATTCGTGATGTGATCGGTAAAGGCGGCGCCATGATTCGCAGTATCTGTGAGCAGACCAAGGCGAGCATCGACATTGATGACTCTGGCTTGGTTCGTATCTACGGCGAAACCAAAGGCGCCACGCAAGCGGCGCTGGCTCGTGTTCAGGAAGTCACTGCTGAAGTTGAAGTGGGTGCGGTTTATGAGGGTACGGTAGCTCGTATCGTCGATTTCGGCGCCTTCATCAATATTCTGCCAGGCACAGATGGTCTCGTGCACATTTCGCAAATCGCTCATGAGCGCGTTGAGAATGTCACCGACCATTTGAAGGAAGGTCAGGTTGTTAAGGTCAAGGTGCTTGATGTTGACCAGCGCGGCCGTATTAAGCTGTCCATTAAAGAGCTAATTGAGTCTTAATAAGCTTGTCCGTTGGGGGCTAACACTAGCCTCCAACGGCATTTGTAAAGAGTAAAAAAAACCACTGAACGGTTGCTCTAAGAGCTTCTATCTTGACAGTGCTTGGTGGTATCTTTTGCCCGTCCTGTCAGCAAGTGCTGACACGCTTTTGCTGCATCCATAACAATAATGCGCCTAAGCGTCACAATAATAATCAACTCAAGGAGAAAGACATGAGTGGCTCCAGCCTACTCCGTCGCGGTTTCGCCGGTGCCATCATTGGCGCATCCGTTCTGCTCTCCGCCTGCGATCCGCTGGCGTTTATCAGTAACCAAACCCTGCGCTTCGTTGAAAAGAAGCTCGTTCCACCCATGATCAAAGACACCGATTACCTGATGGCTTGCCAGTCGGGTGTTGCGGTTACGCCGCTTCTGATGGCGACCGAAAATCTGGGTGCTGATGCCAATCAGTTGGGCACACTGCTCTACACCACCGCAGCACTGTGTGCTGAAACCGTGGCCTTCGATAATGAGCTGCGCTATCTGCGTGCCTCGCGCGCCGGTAACGTAGAAGAAGCTCAAGACGCACGTATCGCGCAAAAGCGCTTCGCCGAACTTGCCGCTCGTCGTCAGCTCAATGCTTACAACCGCTTCGTGACGTACTACGAGAAGCGCTACGAAATCAAAATTGGCGAAGAATGCACTGACTTCTACAAAGATTTCGATGAGTTCGTCTATATGCTCGGCCTCATCACTGGCCTGCAGGCGGTTCTCAACGACATCACCGCTCAGCAAGCTGTAGGTGTGCCGCTCGATATCGCTGCAAAAGCCGAACGTGCATTCTCTTGCTTGGATAACAAAAAGTGGTGGGGTGTACCGGTTGCCGCACGCGCTGTGATCTGGAACGTACTGCCAGGCTTAGATGAAGGCAAAGATGTTTGGGGTGCCTTCAATGCCTCCATGGCATTGGGTGAGGCCGCTGGCGTTCGTTTGCCGCACGCCATGTATGCGCTCTCTGCCGTTGGTAAAGATGATAATGCCCGCGTTCGCGATGCCATTCGTCGCTTCACTGCCGTGAAAGAAGACTTCAAGCCGAACACTCAGTATGGCTTGGTAGACAGTCTGGCGGGCTTCATTGTCTTGTCCTTGTCCGACAAGCTTTGGACGGAAGGTGCAGGTACCCGTACGCCACCCGGTAGCTTAGGCAAATTCTGGGATGAAAAAGTGGAAGCGCCAGAGGGCGTTGACGTCGGTGACCTGCTCTAACACTTTGTGAACTTTATAGGGCTCATGACGTTCAACGTCTAGAGCCCTACATTCGGCTTAAAATTGATAAAACAGAGGGAACTCAAATGCGTAAGTTAAACCTACTAGCAGCATCCGTATTTGCGGTGACTGCAACGTTTTCGATGCAAGCGTCAGCAGCAAACAAAGTGTGTGTGTTCGACATCCTCGGTGCACAAGGTGATGTCACCGGAATGATGAAGGACTACGCTCTTGCCGCTAAGGGCATGGGCGGTCAAATTGAACTGAAAACCTACACCGACGAACGTACTGCCGCCGAAGACTTCAAGGCAGGGCAATGCGATGGCGTTATGTTGACA
Source organism: Perlucidibaca sp. (assembly GCF_057084925.1). Lineage (NCBI taxonomy): Bacteria > Pseudomonadati > Pseudomonadota > Gammaproteobacteria > Pseudomonadales > Perlucidibacaceae > Perlucidibaca > Perlucidibaca sp. The sequence continues at coordinate 152,260 of NZ_JBXMRC010000003.1, forward strand.
GGTCTGCGTGGTCGTCAATTCAATGATTTCACTGGCTCGCTCGACTCCTTGGGTGCAATTCCATCGAACAAGATCATGGAGAAAGCCCTAGCAACATTGGCTAATCCAGCACTCGCGCCAAAAATGGTTCAAGGCAAGTATGAAGTAGCCGGTATTGCACCTGCAGGTGCCGCCTACCTGTTTGTGAAGGATCGTTCGATTAATAGCGTCGAAAAGCTCGCCGGTAAGAAAATCGCCGTATTTGATTACGACAAATCACAAGCCAAGATGGTTCAGAAGATCGGGGCACAGCCTGTCTCCTCGGATATCACCAACTTCGCTGCTAAGTTCAATAATGGCGCTGTAGATATCGTTGCAGCACCTGCATTGGCCTATAAGCCACTGGAAATGTACAAGGGCCTGGGTAAGAACGGAGCCATCGTGCGCTTTCCCGTCGTACAGCTGACGTTCCAGTTGATTATCAACAAGGATAAGTTCCCCGCTGGTTTTGGTCAGAAGTCACGCGCTTACTGGAATTCGCAAACGCCACGTGCAATGGGCATTGTGACCAAGGCTGAAAAAGATATTCCAGCCGGCGTCTGGATGGATCTGCCAGAGAAAGACAAAGACGGTTATATCGTGCTACTGCGTGATGCACGTATTGCCCTGACCAAGGAAGGTATCTACAACCCATTCACCATGAAAGTCTTGAAGAAGACTCGTTGTTCGGTGAATGGTGCTGATGCCGAATGCTCGCAGAATCTCGAGTAATTTGAGCCATAGTGAAATGATCGCCAGGGTCTAAAAAGGCTCTGGCGTTTTCATTCTTCAAGGAAGCTAAAAATGAATAACAAGCCGCTCTTCCTCAACCGCAGTGGATTGGAATGGTTTTCCAGTCTGCCGGTGCTGTGTTTACTGTTGTTGACACTGATCATTGGTACCGGGGAAATGTTCCACGGTCAGCTTTTGCGCATGGGCGAACGCATGTTCGGTGACCCAGCCAATAATGTTCAGTACTTTATGTTGCGTGCCGATCCGACTAAGCCGGATTGCGACCCCAACATGGATATCGATGCGGCTGTTGCCGCCCAGGCAGCAGCACCCGCAGCTGTCTCAGATGATCCGCTAGATGCACTCTTTGCTTCAGAGCCGCAAGATCCTGCGGCTATTCGTGACTCAATGGAAAAAGCCAAGGCGCTTTGCATTGAGAAAAACACGATGTATGAAGGCATCGTTAAAAATATTACGCCGAAAGTAAAAGCATTCCGTGCGATTGAAACGGGCTTCTTCGGTATTTTTAAATTTGGTACCGAAAACCGACCATTGCTTTTATTGGTGATGTTTGCAATTGCAGCGGTAACGACGACGCTTGGTACGCATCACATTGGTTTGCGTCCACCGCGCTATAAAAAGGACTTTCCGATTTATGGCGCGTCCATGGTTTTGGCTAACGGTCTGGCGCTTTTCTCCAGCTGGTACTACTACAACAATGTGCTGCTGAACTCGGGTATCCCAATTGAAAAACCCCTGCTGAACTACATCATGATCGGCCTGTTTGCAGTACTGACAGCGATCAGTGTTTTCAAGCTGGTGCGTCCGCCTGTAGATGCTGAAGAGGGCGGCAGCTGGGGCTTGGCAACGTTGTCGATACCGTTGTATGCCTTCATGGCCATTACTTCATCCATCACATTCTTGGGCGAAGGCCACATGGCTGGTCTGGCCATTTACTTGGGTCAGTTGCTTGAATATTCAGGTATTTTCTTGAACTTGGCGCTTTATATCTGGGCGGGTATGTTGCTGAAGCAGACTCGTGTTGTGCACTTGTTCATGGATGTTGTGCGTCCTTTCAAGCTCTCACCAGAAACGCTGACGTGGGTCATTCTGATCGCAGCTGCCATCCCCACGGCGTATACCGGTGCCTCCGGTATCTTCGTTATTGCCGCGGGTGCCATCGTTTATAAGGAAGTGCTGCAGTCGGGTGCCCGTCGTCAATATGCGCTGGCAGCTGCGGCCATGTCCGGCTCGCTGGGCGTGGTGCTGCGTCCTTGCTTGCTGATTGTGCTGATTGCTGCGCTGAACAAGCAAGTTACCACCAATGAACTTTATGGCTGGGGTGTGTCGGTATTCTTGCTGACGTCGACCATTTTCTTCCTGTTCTCCTTGTATCTGCGTGAAGGCGTCAGCGAGAAAACCAATCTAGGTGAGGCGCTGCGTGGCGCTGCGCGTGCGCTGGTGCCGGTGTCTCCATACATCGTCATCGTGGTTGCCGTAGTTCAGGGCTACCAGTATTTCCTGGATACCAAGCTGGACGAATTCACTGCACCTGTCATGTTGCCGGTGATCATGTTGTTCATCGTCATCTTTGACAAAATGCGTCGTGAGCCGAAGGCCGTGGCCGTCATCAACAATCCGGAAGCCGAGCGTCGTGTCGGTCTGGAAGGCGCAGTTCGCTTCGCTACCAACGAGACCATTGGTCACATCGGTGCACTGATCATGTTGATGGCACTGTCTGTTTCGGTCGGTGGCGTCATCGAGCGTTCCGGTATGATGGAAAGTGTTCCAGCCGATCTCGGCAACATCTGGCTGGCGCTGACCATTCTGATGGGTACGCTGATTTTCATCGGCATGATCATGGATCCGTTCGGTGCCGTGATTTTGGTGTCGGCGACCATCGCGCCTATTGCCTACAGCAACGGTATTGATCCGATCCACTTTTGGATGATCGTGCTCACAGCCTTCGAGCTTGGCTATTTGTCGCCACCGGTGGCGCTGAATCAGCTCTTGGTTCGTATGGTTGTCGGTGAGAAGGTGATGGATGAGGCGGACGCTGAAGTCGCCCATAAGAGCTTCTACTATCGCTATGAGCGCTGGATCCTACCAGTCGTTGTGATGGCGATTGGTTTGTTGACTGTGGTTTACGGTGGTCAGCTGCTGGTTCAGCATGGCGCTGAATGGCGTGCATCTTTGGATGCAATGCTGGGTGGCTAAGTTGTTCTAAGTAATAAAAAGCCGACCTCAGGGTCGGCTTTTTATTGGGCGTCATTTCATTCAGTAAATTTGGGGCAATAAAAAAGCCGGCATTTAGCCGGCTTTTCCGTAGCGACGTGTTTAGGCGACTTGCACAGGAATCGCGTTAGCACTATGGCTAACAGAGTTATCAATGTTGCAATAAACTAAACGAGGCTCAAAGCTGGCTAGCTCTGCCTGTTCAAATTGTGCATAAGTACAAATAATAACGCGATCACCTGGCTGAGCCTTGTGAGCAGCTGCACCATTCACGGAAATCATTTTCGAACCAGACTCAGCGCGGATAGCGTAAGTGGTAAAACGCTCACCGTTAGCGACGTTATAAATCTGGATTTGCTCGTATTCACGAATGCCAGCTAAATCCAGTAGGTCGCCGTCAATCGCGCACGAACCCTCGTAATCTAACTCGGCATGAGTCACACAGGCCCGATGTAGCTTGGCTTTGAGCATGATGCATTGCATGAGCGTTACCTCCGCACAGCAGTAAACAGGGGCGAGAAAGCTAACATTAACCGTTGGCTCCCCGCGGGCGCGCCATTTTGCCGCAAGATGACTCGCGGTTCAATCATTGTCCTGAGACAAATCACAGGAATACCTACGTGATTAGGCTAAAGAAAAGGCTAGATTGTCGATTAGGCGCGTTTTGCCAAGGTATGCGGCAACCAAAATGACAAGATCTGAGTCGCTTTCTTTAGCAGAATCGAGATTCGCCGCGCGAATTTCCACATAGTCTGTCTTGAATCCGCATTTGTTTAGGTGCGAGCTCGCTGCGTGAGCTAAAGAAGCATAATCACGCTGGCCACTTAAAATGGCGGACTGAAGCTGCGTTAGGGTTTGATAAATCAATGGTGCTTTCTCGCGTTCATCATTAGAGAGATAGCCATTGCGTGAGCTGAGTGCGAGGCCGTCGTCCGCACGATGGGTGGGTATGGCAATAATGTTGGTGGGGATGCAAAGCTCTGTGACCAGTCTGCGAATGACAGCGAGTTGCTGGTAATCCTTTTCACCAAAAAGGGCCATGTCTGGCTGAATGATGTTCAAGAGCTTAGTGACGACAGTGGCAACGCCAGTGAAGTGGCCTGGGCGAGATGCACCGCATAAGAACTCCGTGATGCCTGCCACTTGCACAGTAGTCGCCTGCTGACGGCCATCGGGATACATTTCTTCCGCATTGGGCGCGAATAAAATATCACACTCTGCTTCGGCTAATAGGTTGGCATCGCTATCGAGAGTGCGCGGATAGCTGGCAAAGTCTTCATTCACGCCAAACTGCGTAGGATTGACGAAAACGCTGCTTACCACAAAGTCTGCACGACGCTTGGCATTGAGAACGAGTGCGATATGGCCGCTGTGTAGGTTGCCCATCGTGGGTACAAATGCGATAGATTTTCCGGCTTTGCGCGCTTGATTTAACGCGGCTCGAACGCCTTGAATGGTGTTTTCAATCTTCATAACGGATGGCTTTCCTGCGAATTATTGCCTGCGAATTATTGAAACGTGTGCTCTTCGGCGGGGTAGTGCCCGTTTTTTACGGCTTGAACATATGCTTTGAAGGCGCCCTCAATGGTGCCGTCGCCGCTCGCCAAGAAGTCTTTAACAAACCGAGCTGGCTTTCCGGCATGTAAGCCCAGCATGTCATGCATGACCAAAACTTGACCGTCGCAATTCAGGCCTGCCCCAATACCTATCACTGGGATGTGGAGTGCTTGTTGAACACGCGCTGCCAGGGAGGCCGGGACGCACTCTAAGAGCAGCATGACGGCGCCTGCGGCCTGCACGGCTAAGGCATCGTCTAGTAATTGCTGCGCGGCGGCATCATCTCGGCCTTGCACGCGATAGCCACCCATCACGTTAACCGATTGCGGTGTTAAGCCGAGGTGAATGCAAACCGGGATGCCGCCACGGGTAAGTTGCGTCACGGTTTCGGCTAGCCAGGCTCCGCCTTCAAGCTTGACGAGGTGTGCGCCTGCACGCATTAGCAAGGCAGCGTTAGTCAGCGCAGTCTCTAGGCTGGCATAAGACATAAAAGGCATGTCTGCCATGAGCAGGGAGACTTGATTGCCGCGGGCAACCGCCGCCGTGTGATAAGCCATATCTTCAATGGTCACGGGAAGTGTGGAGGTGTGGCCTTGAAGTACCATGCCAAGCGAATCACCAATCAAAATCACTTCGACTTCTGCACGCGCCATAGCCGCTGAAAAAGTTGCGTCGTAACAAGTGAGGACAGAAAACTTTTTGCCGGTCTGTTTTAGGTTCCGAAGCGTATTCATCGTAATGGCTTTCATTAGCAGCTCCTTGAGTGCAGGCGAAGTTCATTGCAGGCCGTGTCCCAGCGAGGGTCAAGCCAGCGTGAAATAATCTGTGTGCTCAGCTTAGGGTCTTCAAGGCGAGTTGCAATATTCAGTTGAGAAGGCCAAGCCGTTTCTGATTGCACATCCAATAAGGGCAGTAGCACAAAGGCACGGTGCCATAACTCCGCATGGGGAACGGTTAGGCGACTATCTTGAATCGCCTCCTGATTAAATAGAAGGATATCAAGGTCTAGTGTGCGAGCGCCCCAGCGAATATCACGGACGCGCCCCGCCAGTTGCTCTTGTTGCTGCAGCACGTCCAGTAGTGCCCATGCATCTAGTGCGGTATTGAGCAACATCACGGCATTGGCATAGTCCGGCTGGCCTTCTGGTCCAATAGCGGCACTGCGATACAATTTCGACGCAGCCACGAATTGACAATCGGGATGGCTAGATAAAGCCTTGGCGGCATCGATAAGCGTCGCTACAGCATCGCCGAGATTGCCACCCAGGCCGATGGCGCAGCGATGGTTAAACATTGTTGTTGGGCTTGCGCCGACGCTTTTTCTTGGCTGCCGCTGGCTTATCGTCCAAGGCGCGAGCCATTTCGGCGCGTAGGCCGGGGTCGGCATCTTGCCAGCGTGTCCACCACGCACCCATGCCCGAGGTCTCCTCGCCGGCTAACTCGCGCAAGACTAAAAAGTCATACGCGGCTCGGAAGCGTTCACTTTGTACGGTGGCTTCAATTTGACGTGGGCGCGGTTGTTCCAGCTTAGGCTGCATTTCCCAAATGTCACGAATGGCTTGGCTGATGTGACGAGGGATAGCGGTGCGTGCGTGCTGAATGGCGAGCACCTGCTGGCTAGCTTGCTGCCAGGCGGGAACCGGTGGGATACCATTAGTTTGAAGCGCTTGCTGACGATCCTGGACAACGCCCCACAGCATAGCGGCATAAAAGAAGGCTGGGTTAATGCCTTTGCCTTCTGCTACGCGTTCATCGGTGCTTTCCGCTGTGAGCTGCCAAAGTGTGTCGTTGGGGAAAAGATCAGCTTCAGGGAACAAGGCATCGAATAGCCCGAACTCGTGTAATAAGTCGAGAACAGGCAAGGAATAGCCTGCTGAAAAAAGCTTTTGGCACTCATCGTAGAGTCGGTGTGAGGACACATCTTCCAGTAAGTAGGCTAGCTCAGAGATGGCTTGTGCAGTGTTTTCTTCGATCGTAAAGCCCAGCTTTCCCGCAAAACGAATGGCACGAAGCATGCGCACGGGATCTTCGCGATAGCGAGTAGTTGGGTCACCAATCAGCCTTAAGACACGCGCATTAAGGTCTTTCATGCCATGGGCAAAGTCCCATAAGCTAAAGTCGGCGATGTTGTAGTAAATGGCATTGATGGTGAAGTCTCGACGCGCAGCGTCTTCTTCAATATTGCCCCAGACATTGTCGCGGAGGATCAAGCCTTCAGCGTTTGTTTTGGCATTTTGTGCATCGCCTTCACTGTGATGTGCTCGGAAGGTGGCGACTTCAATGACCTCTCGGCCCCAACGAACGTGCGCTAAACGAAAGCGCCGGCCAATGATCTGGCATTGATTGCCAAACAATTGCTTGACCTGCTCTGGGGTTGCACTTGTGGCGATATCGAAGTCTTTGGGTTGCATGCCCAATAGCACGTCGCGAACACCCCCACCAATCAGAAAGGCTTGATAGCCACCATCATGAAGCCGATACAGGGTTTTCACAGCAACGCTACTGATATCACGGCGGGAGACAGCATGATGGTCTCGCGGAATGATCACGGGCTTTAAGCGACTAATGGTTTTGCCGCGTCTACGCCAGCGATCCAACCAACCTTTCAACATACATGCACTCGGTAAAAAACAATGTGCGCGGATGATAGCAAGATTGAGCAGTAACTGTGCAGGGATTGAAGGCTTGGGGGAGGAGGCAATGCGGGAGGGGTTACCTCCCGCGGTCGCTGAACGGTGCGTGGCTTATGGCCATCTTATTATTCGAGGCATGAGTTATTTTTGTTGCCTGAGCATCCTGGCATTTGCAACCCAGCGTCCGGGCCGGTGCATTTTTGGATGCTTCCTCTAATGGGAAGCTGTGCGAGATTTTTTTTTGTTTTTCTCGCTGATAATCAATAGCACGGCGCGTGCCAACTATCGGAAATTTTATTTAACAATATAATCAATGACTTGAATACCTGTCACTTGTCGGATTGATGAAGTGAGTAGGCGCTCATGTTACTTGGGTAACACTCTTGTGTAGTTGGGTAACGAAATGGCTAGACCGGCTCGCTGCCGCGCTTACGCGGTATGCCCAGTCGCTGGCGTCGTTCCCACAAGGTTTTACGGCTAATACCCAGCTTCTGTGCAAGCTCTGTTTCCGACATTTGATCCTGATGCTCGAGGACAAAATGTTGAAAATAGTCCTCAAGTGACAAACCGGCGGGTGGTTCCTGAGCCGAAAGTGCTTCGGTCACTAACGTGACCGCTTGTCGCGGAAAATCGATGGCCAACAATTCAGGCGAAATTTCAGGGCCTTCACAAAGAATGACCGCGCGCTCAATGGCATTTTCTAGCTCGCGAATATTACCGGGCCAATGGTAGAGACTCATGGCTGTGATGGCGGCGGAGCTGAAGTGCAGCGAGGTGCTGCCTAAGCGGCCAATGGTGCGTTTTAGTAACGCATGTGCAATGTCTAAAATATCGTCGCCTCTCTCCCTGAGCGGCGGTAAGTTCAGCTCAACCACGTTTAAGCGGAAGAACAGGTCCTCACGAAATTGACCCATGCTGGCCATTTGTTTCAGGTTGCGATGGGTCGCGGCGATCAAGCGCACATCAATAGTCCGCGACTGAGTGGCACCTAAGCGGCGGACTTCTTTTTCTTGCAAAAGTCGTAGCAGTCGAGCTTGAGCATCAAGGGGCAGTTCGCCGATTTCATCGAGAAAGAGTGAGCCGCCATCCGCGGCTTCCACTAAGCCTTTGCGGAGTTGTTGTGCGCCCGTAAAGGCACCTTTTTCATGGCCAAACAGTTCGGACTCAATTAGCGATTCAGGAATGGCCGCACAGTTCACGGAAATGAGTGGCGCTTGGCGTCGAGGGCTTTGCTCATGCAAGGCACGGGCAACGAGCTCCTTGCCCGTGCCCGATTCACCATGAATCAGGACGGTGGTGTTTAGCGGTGCGACGCGCGCTATGCGCCGATGCAGTTGCTGCATAGCCTCACAATTACCAATGATGCCGCTGTCGGGCTGACTAGCGGCCACGGTCATTTGCAGTGCAGCATTCTGGCGGCGTAAAAGGCGTTCACGCAGAATACGATCGATGGTCAACAGCATGTCGTCATGATCAAACGGCTTGGCGATGTAATCAGCAGCCCCCGCACGTACTGCATCGACGGCAGAACGAATGCTGGCAAAGCTAGTCATAATTAGAACCGGTGTTTCTTGTGCCTTAGAGATTAAAGAGATGCCCGCCGCACCAGGCAAGCGCAGGTCTGAAATGATGAGGGAGTAGCTGTCGAGCGGCGCACCGGCGAGGGCCTCCTCCACACTACCGGCGATACTCACTTGATATCCATGCCGCTCAAGCAAACGCTTTAGGCTGCTTCGAATGACGGCTTCGTCATCTACAATCAAGACATGGTTCACGACGAAGTATCCTCAGCTAACGCCGCGGGCGTACTCGCCCACGGTAATAGAATTTGCACAATCACGCCTTGCCCTTGATCGTAGTCACGTTTATCGATGAGTTGAATTCGTCCCTGATGCGCCTCAATGATGCCGTGAACGAGCGCGAGACCCAGGCCGGTGCCTTTCCCTGGCGGTTTGGTGGTCACGAAGGGCTCGAACAGGTTGGCGCGAATGTCGCCATCGGGCAGGCCATGACCGAAGTCTTCAATTTCGATACGAACATGGTTGCCATGTCGGGCGGCACGCATGATGACCAAGCCCTTTTGCGTGCTGGCATCGCGGGCGTTGCTTAATAAGTTAATAAACACTTGGCAAAGTCGCTGAGCATCGCCACGAACAAAAACGCTATCTCGAATTTGATTGTCGAACTCCGCAAAGCGCGCTTCTGGTGACAGCTTAAGCAGGTGAACAGCTTCGGCCATCACCGCAGCGAGCGGCACGGCTTCAAACTCGCCTCTTGCATGATGCTCACTGCGAGAAAAACCAACCAGACTCTGAACAATTCGGCTGACCCGCTGGGTCTGTTCCAAAATACTTTGTGCCGTTTCATGGACTTCGTGGTCTGTAGGGTATTCAGCACGTAAGTTTTGGGCCAGTGAAGCAATGCCCGTGATCGGGTTGCCAATTTCGTGGGCAACACCTGCCGCTAAACGACCAATCGCGGCTAAGCGTTCGGCATGTTGGAGGCGTGACTCGAGCTGGTGTAGAGCGCTGACATCTTCCATGACCAACACTTGACTGCCGGCAGCATCACCAATGACGGCGCGATGCAAATTTAACCAACGCACTTGGCCTTCAATTTCGATGCGTGTCCGCAGTTGCTGCGAGCTGGGGTTTAGCAAGAAATCAGCAAATAGGGTGCTCCAAGGTGAGGGCAGATCTTCGAGTCGCGCCCCGATCATTTGCGAGTCGGCGCAGTGCGTGATCTGCATCATGGCGTGATTCCAGCTCATGATTTCGAGGTCGCCGGCGAGGGTGCAAACCCCCAAGGGGAGGTCATGCAGAGTTTGTCGGTGAAAGCGACGGAGTACGTCCAACTCACCGGCTAAGCCAGACAGTTTGTCGCGATACTCTTCGAGTCGAAGCTCAATGTAGTGAATATCGTCGCCGGGCGCATTGGCTACGATTTTATGCGGTAAATGCTCATCCAAGAGTTCCTGCGCCATGCTGGGGCCGAGTAGGCCCGATAAATTCGCATTGAGTTGCTCGCGCAGTCGCCGTAGCGCGTAGGGTCTACGTTCATCGAGCTTTAGACCCAGGTCATGAAGCGCCATCTTCACTTCGCGTTCGGCTGTGACCGGGCCAAGCGAGGGCGAGAGGGCGGCAATAAAGGCTTCCGTAGAGTCCGCATTTAGGCCCCAGCGCAGCGGGCTACGCAAGTTGTCCACGGAGCAGGCCTCGGCGACCTCTTTGTCGTCGCCACTCTGCGCGCTTAATAGCGAGAAGGCCAACATGCAGCCAATATTGGCCAGCGTGGCGATTAAACCCATGGCTTGCCAGTGGCCTAGCTGATTACTCACTTCAAGGCCTAGCCAAATACTGGCGTCGAGCGCTGGCATAAAGAATGCTGGCAATGCGAGGGTAAAAAACCAAATAAGGATGCCTGCGGCGAGGCCTATGAGTACGCCAGTGCTGGTGGCGCGAGGCCAAAACAGTAATGCCAGCATGCTGGGTGCCAGCTGGATGGTGGCAACAAAGGACAGCATCGACATTTCGGTGCTGTCAGGGCGCAGTGCCGGCAGCCAAGACAGTAAGAAGGCGGCGGATGGAATGCAAATGATCAGTAGGCGCTGTTGGTTTAGCGTGCGTTCATAAAGGTTATCGCCCGTGGAAAGGCCGCTAATAGGCAGCAGGACGTGATTGAGCAGCATGTTGGCGAGCGCCAGCGTGGTCACAATCAAAATGCCACTGGAGGCCGCTAGCGTGCCTAGGAATAGAATGAGTGTCATCCACGGCGAGCCGGATTGTAGGGTGATGCCAAGGCTGTAATACGTGGCGGGTAGTTTGAGCTGCAAGGCTTCGCCGGCCCAAAGCAGGACCGGAATACCCAATGCCATGAGAAGGAAATACAGGGGCACGCCCCAGCTCGCAGTAACGAGGTCGCGTGGTTCGCGATTCTCGGTAAAAGCCATTTGGTACATGCAGGGAACGACGACCGCTGCAAAGAAAAACAGTAAGAGCAAGCTGTGCCAGTAACCGCCTTGCAGGGGTTGATACATTTGCTGCAGGGCTGCGGGGTTGCTTTGCAGCCATTGATTTAGGCCTTGCTCACCGCCCAAGACGGAAAAATATGCATAAGCCGAAACAGCCAGCATGGCAATGAGTTTGATTAAGGATTCAGCGGCAATAGCAACCACAAGGCCATCATGGCTCAAGCCACGACTATTGCGCTGGCGGGTACCAAAGAGCAGCGTGAAGCAGATAAGAACGGCGCAGAAAAAAGCGCCCATGCTGCGCGTGCTATGCCCGCCCGTCACAATAAAAACGAGATCCGCCATGGTTTGCATTTGTGCCGTTAGCAGCGGCATGATGCCCACTAAAATGGCTAGTGTGGCCGTGCTGCCAACACTTTGGCTGCGAAATCGGAAGGCCAGCAGGTCAGGTAACGAGTGTAATTGATGGGTTTTTGCAAGGCGCAACAGGGGCTGCAAGAACATGGGTGCGACTAAGAACGCGCCCGCAATGCCCATGTAAAACGCAAGAAAGTTATAGCCAAAATCAGCCGCGAATTGAACCACACCGTAGAAGCCCCATGAGCTGATAAAAACGCCAAGGGACAAGGTATAAACCGCAGGATGGCGAACCCAGCGCAGCGGAAACCAGCCTTTTTCACTGGCATGCGCCAGCAAAAACAACAGGCCAAGGTAGGCGACGCTGAGGCCAAATAAAGTGCCGGGGCTAAAGATCATTGAGGTCTCGGCTGCGAGCGATCCACAGGGCCAGTACGATCAGCAGCGCCCAGATCACAAAGGGGCGATACCACGCGCTGCCGTTGGCACTCCACCAGTCAATAACGATGGGTGACAGTAGAAAAGCGCCGGCGACAAACAAAAGAATTAGGCGATCAATATACATGCACGACCCCGTAAGCAGTGTTACGCAAGGTAACAGTTTTGCTGAATGCTGTCAGGATGCGGTATGCGCTCGGGATGCCAGTTTGCACACGCCCAGGCCAGTATTTCAGGCGGGGAGGCATGGAGAAGGGCGGACGCCGGCATTTGACCCAGCGCTGCTAAGGCATGCCACAGGTTACGACTGGGCGTATTCGGATTGAGCGCAGGCGCGAGGTTCTGTTTGGACAGCTTTTGCCCGTTGGCGGCAGTCACTAAGGGTAAATGCAGGTAGCTTGGCCGTGCAAAATTAAGGCATTGCATCAGCCAGCATTGGCGTGCGGTATTGTCGAGCAGGTCTACGCCGCGCACCACCTCGGTGACCTGTGAGGCCTCGTCATCCAAAACCACGGCCAGTTGATAGGCGTACAAGCCATCCCGCCGCTTTAAGACAAAATCCCCCACCTCTTGATGCAGTGAGCTAGTCAGTGTGCCCCTCAGCAGATCTTGAAACTGGATTTCACCGGCCATCTCTGTTCGCAAGCGCCAGGCGGTATCTGCGCTAGTGAGTGTTGCGCCGCGGACATCGCAGGTGCCGGTACAGAGGCTGCGCGACGTGGGGTAGTGATGTAGCCGTGCATGCTCAAGCAGCTGAGCCCGAGAGCAACGACACGGATAGATCAGGTCTTTGGTTAGTAGCTGCTGAAGTGCGGATTCATAAACTTCGCTACGCTGGCTTTGAAATAGCACGTGGCCGTCGTGCAGAAGGCCGTGTTGATTTAGCGTTTGCAGAATGTCGTCGCTGGCGCCGGGCTCGGTGCGTGGAGGGTCTAAGTCCTCGATCCGGACTAGCCATTGCCCGCCGTGTTGTTTGACGTGAACGTAACTGCCGACGGCAGCCAGTAAGGAGCCCGCATGCAACCGTCCCGTGGGGGACGGTGCAAAGCGACCAACCGATGCAGAGCAGATGGCATTAACCGCCGAGAAGTTGTTTCTCTTTGATTTCCTGCAAGCTCTTGCAGTCGATGCAGAGGGTGGCAGTGGGGCGAGCTTCTAGGCGACGAATACCAATTTCGACGCCACAGTCGTCGCAGTAGCCGTAGTCATCTTTCTCAATGCGCTCAAGCGTCGAGTCAATCTTCTTGATCAGCTTGCGCTCCCGATCGCGGGTGCGTAGTTCCAGCGAAAACTCTTCTTCTTGCGTGGCGCGGTCGTTGGGATCTGGCAGGCTGCCCGACTCATCTTGCATGTGGTGAACAGTGCGATCCACCTCTTGCATGAGCTCTTGTTTCCAAGCGATCAAAATGTTGCGGAAGTGGTCACGCTGGGGGGGCGACATATAGTCTTCGCCCTTCACTTCTTTATAGGGAGCTAGACCATAAATTAAGCCATTTCCAACCACGGCTTTCTTTTTGGCGCTGCTTGCGGGTTTTTCGCTGGTGCGGGTAGCCATGTTCATCTCTCAAAAAGCAATCAGGAATCTATAACAGAGGCTACGGAATGGCGCAAACGCTCTCTGCTTAATTAGTCGTACTGGCGCTATCGGCCACGTAAATTTCGCCGTCTTCAATGCGAATGGGAACGGGCAACAAGGCCTCGCCATGGCAAGGCCCTGAAACGCATAGGCCGTCTTCCACTTGAAACAAGGCGCCATGATTGCTGCACACCAAATAGTGTCGTTCGCAATCCATGAATTCGTCGGGATTAAACTCCAAGTTGATGCCTAAGTGTGGGCAAATATTTTGCCAGGCATACACATTGGCATCCCGCAGCACCAGAATCACCTCTCCGGCGGGTGAGCGAAAGCTCCGCCCAACATTCTCTTCTAGCGCATTCAGTGCGCAAAGTCGGAAGCTCATGCGGATGCCTCTAGCAGTTCGCGGTACTGACTAAGGGCGAGCCGCGGGCCATATTGACTGACGACGGCGCTGGCGGTTTTTAATGCCAAGCGTGTGCTCTGTTCAAGTGTCCAGCCTTGGCTGAGGCCATGAAGCACAGCGCCAGCAACGCTATCGCCCGCGCCGAGAGTATCAATCGCTTTAGTGGGAATGGCTGGGAGCTCCAGAATGGCGTGTTGCGTCCAGGCCCAAGCACCTTCAGCGCCGCGAGTTAATACGCCGGTTTGAGCGACGGCACGTAAGGCGGTCAGAGCAACATCTAGGTCGTCGCTGTTGGCGAAGGCTTTAGCTTCCCATTCATTGCAAAAAAGCAGGTCCACGCCATCACCCAGTAACTCACGCAACTGGGGTTGGAAGTACTGAACCATGGCAGGGTCTGAGAACGTGAGGGCAATTTTCGCACCCGCTGCTCGTGCTTCTTGACGAGCCAAGGCAACGGCTGCGCGAGCGCTCGCCGAGGTGCTTAAATAGCCTTCGATGTAGAGCCAACGACTAGCGCGTAAGGCTTCAAGGTCTAGTTCGTCGGTCGATACATCAGCGGTAATGCCGAGGTAGGTATTCATGGTGCGTTCGCTGTCGGGTGTGACCATGACCACGCATGTGCCGGAAACACCATCAGGACGCTGTTCTTTCAAGTTGGTGCTAACTCCAGCCGCCAGCAGATCTTGGCGATAAAAGTCGCCGAGGCTGTCGTTAGCGACTTTGCAGCTATAAAAGCAGCGGCTGCCAAAGGCGCTGGCGGCAATAATGCTGTTGGCCGCAGAGCCACCACAGGCCTGTTTTTCGCGGCTGTGCTGAGTATCGAGCACGCTGAGTAGGCGGGCTTGCGCATCGGCTTCGGCTAAGGTCATGACACCTTTCTCAACGCCGAGCTGTTGTAGCACGGTATCTTCCACGCGATATTCAAGATCGACCAAAGCATTGCCTATGGCGTAAACATCAAAACGCGTTGTCATAAGTCTCTCTTTATTTAGCGGTGGAAAAACGCCAGCATTATAGAGACGCTGCGAGGGAACGCCATCCCGCAAATTACCGCAGGTGCTCAGCAATCGTTACAATCACATCACTTTTTGTTTATGAGTGCTGAACATCGTGTCTAAACCCCGCAGTCTTTGGCAGCGCATCCAGCCGGCTATCGTGCTTTTAATGATGCTTGTGGCGTTGATCACACTGGTGGGTGGGGGTGCTTATGTGATGCACCTGAATGACATTGTTCGAGAAAAATTTGAAGGCAAGCGTTGGGCAATTCCGGCCAAAGTATTCGCAAGACCACTGGTTTTACAGGTGGGTCTGCCGGTAAGTCTCAGCGAAGTGAAAAGTGAGCTGTCAGCACTCAACTACCGAGAGCTGACCGGAGCACCAACCCCTGGCACCTACTCGCAAGTCAATGAAACCCTCTATTTGCATACCCGAGGCTTTGCCTTTGCGGAGCAGCAACGGGTACCAGCCCAAGTGCTGCGCCTACAGTTTAGCGATCAACGCATCAGCTCTCTGGCCAGCACGCTGCCCAGTGCCAATGGCAGTGTGCAACTTGAGCCCATGGTGATTGGCGGGATTTACCCGAGTCAAAATGAAGATCGCGTGCTGATTCAGCTGAAGGAAGCGCCCCCGCATTTGGTGGACGCCTTAATCGCAACCGAAGACCAACGCTTTTATCATCACATTGGCATATCTGTGCGCGGCATTATGCGTGCCGTGTGGGTCAATTTCACCAGTGGGGCCGTGCGTCAGGGGGGGAGTACACTGACACAGCAGCTGGTGAAAAACTTCTACCTAACCGACGAGCGCTCGCTGCGGCGTAAGGTGAATGAAGCGCTGATGGCGATGCTGTTGGAATGGCATTACGAAAAGAATGAAATTCTCGAAACCTACCTCAACGAAGTGAATCTCGGGCAGCAAGGGTCGCGCTCTGTGAACGGCTTCGGGCTGGCGGCACAGTATTATTTTGGCCAACCCATTGCTGAGTTGTCCTTGCCGCAAGTGGCATTGCTTGTGGGTATGGTGAAAGGTCCGTCTTATTACAACCCGCGACGTCAGCCCGAACGTGCGCGCGAGCGCCGCAATATCGTGCTGGATAACTTGTATCGCGAAGGGTTTATTAGCGCGCCTATTCGCGATCAGGCGATGCGTATGCCGCTGGGTGTGATTGCGAAGCCCACGGCTGCCAGCAATGTGTACCCCGACTTTCTCGATTTAGTGCGGCGTCAGCTGCGTGAAAGTTATCAGCCCGAGGATTTAAGCAGCCAAGGCTTGCAGATTTTCACCACCTTAGATCCGCGTATGCAAAATGCGGCGGAGCGCGCGCTGGCGAGCACCATTGAGCGTCTACGCGGTCAGGGCCGCAGCCTAACTAAGGTCGAAGGTGTGGTGGTCGCCGCAGATAATCAAACCGGTGAATTGCGGGCGCTGGTCGGTGGCTCCGGTACCTTTACTGGCTACAACCGAGCCATTGATGCGTCGCGCCAAGTCGGTTCGCTGCTCAAGCCGCTAATCTATCTGACGGCCTTGGGTACGGGGCAATACACGTGGGCTTCTCCGGTGGATGATGGACCCGTTGATGTGGTCAGTGATGGCGGCAAATTGTGGCAGCCGCAAAACTACGACCAGCAAAGTCATGGCACGGTAACGCTACAAAGTGCATTAGCCCACTCCTATAACCAAGCGTCTGTTCGTCTCGGTATGACATTAGGTTTGCCAGCGTTTATGCAAACTTTGCAGCAGGTCGGCGTGAAGGTGGATAGCAAGCCTTACCCATCACTGCTGCTGGGTGCCTTGAATCAAACGCCGATGCAGGTGCTACAGCTGTATCAGACCTTGCTGTCTGGCGGGGTGCGCGCCCCGTTACAAAGTATTGTGGCTGTCTTGGATGCTCAAGGCCGCCCCTTGCAGCAGTTCGTTAGCGAACGCCAACAAATCATTGACCCCGCAGATGCCTACTTACTGCATTACGGCATGCAGCAAGTGATGCGTCAGGGCACGGGTGCACCGGCCTATCAGCGCCTGCCCTCCACTTGGGTGCTGGCGGGTAAGACGGGAACTACCAACGACATGAGGGATAGCTGGTTTGCCGGTAGTGCTGGCCGCACCTTGGCTGTCGTTTGGCTGGGCCGCGATGATAATCAGCCGATAGGCTTATCGGGTGGCACGGGCGCGTTGCCAGTTTGGGTCGAGTTTATGCATCGCTTGCAGCCAGTTGCGCCTATGCCGGCGATGCCGGATGGCGTGACATGGCCTTGGATTGATGTCGCCACGGGGCGACTCAGCGCTGAAACGTGTAGTGGCGCATTACGAGTCCCAGTATCTGCAAAAGCGTTGCCTGCGGAGCAAACCCCATGTGCTAGTGGCGGCGTGCCTGCCTTCATCGACTCCATGGTGGATGGTGTGTTGAATTTATTCCGACGTTAGGGGCTGTGCGTCTTGCTCGGGAGCGGGCGGTGTCACAGGCGGTGGGGCAGGATCGTTCAAGTGATCTGATTGCATC
Source organism: Perlucidibaca sp. (assembly GCF_057084925.1). NCBI lineage: Bacteria > Pseudomonadati > Pseudomonadota > Gammaproteobacteria > Pseudomonadales > Perlucidibacaceae > Perlucidibaca > Perlucidibaca sp. The sequence continues at coordinate 169,681 of NZ_JBXMRC010000003.1, forward strand.
TGCGCTGGGATACCTTCGAGTACGTCGTTGTCGGGCAGAGCGGGCAGATCGCTGCCGAATACATTGTTGCCATCAAAGGCGAGTGAGCTCACCGACATTTCCAGCAAATTTCCTTTGCTGTCTGGCCCACTAAAACGTACCGGAAAATTGCGATAGGCCGGCGCCAACCAAATGTTATAGCCCTCTTGGCGCGTGCCATCACTGCGTGTGCGCTTGCCTTGCAGGTGGATGGTCTTGACCATGCCACCTGGAAGCTTCAGGGTTTCTTCCGCAACGACGCGTAAGGTAATTTCGTACACCGAGCTGCCCGTGGTGACCATTAATTTACGATCAGCCGTGCCTTCATATGTGACCGCCACATGAAACGGTAGGCTGGCCATGTCTTGCATGTCGGCCGTGAGTGGTGCGACTTTTGGACTGCCCGCTTTGCCGTGCAGAAGCTGATTCTGCGCGCGATCAAAGTTGGCGAAGTTGCGCAGTGTGTTGTTCAGCGAAAGCTGGTAGCGCTCAGGCTGTAAGCCATCAACCGTGACGTTGCCCTCACTCAAAATCTCCGCTTTGAAGCCGAATTTTCGAGCTTCATTTCGAATGACATAGCGCGTGCCCTCCATGAGCCATTGCTGACTTAAATCCATGGTGAAGCCATAGTAGTGGGCGCGCTGCTTTGCCAAAACAGACAGTGGAAACGTGAGGTCAGGTTCTGGTGCGGCGATCACAGGCGTCGAGGTTTGCTCCGGTGGAGATGAGACCGAAGTGGGTGCTGCGTTGATATCTTGGGCTGACTTCGGAAGGGCTATCTTGATTGGCGAAGTGGGTGCGGAGACGTTGGGTGATGCAGCTTTCAGCAAAGTGACTTGCATCACTGCGTCTGATCGTGAAACCGGCTTGGCAGCCAGTCTCACGCGTTTAACGGCTTCTGCTTTTTTGCGCTCAACCACTTCATCGACCGAAGCCTTTTGCCAGGGCCAGGAGAAATTGACATCAATGAACCAGCACACGTGCACGAAAGCTGACAGTGTCAGCGCCCAGAGCAGTGGCCGGCGTATCATTTAGCGGGTGGCCAGTAGGGCGCGCTCGGCGGCTGCGACGGTATTGGCAATGTCGGCACTGGTGTGTGCAATGGAGACAAAGCCGGCTTCAAATGCCGAGGGGGCTAAATAAATGCCTTCTTCTAACATGGCATGGAAAAAGCGTTTGAAGTGCTCAACATCGCAGGCCATCGTATCGCTGTAAGACCACACCGGTTTGTCATTAAAGAAGATACCGAACATGCCACCCACTTGATGTGTGGTGATGGCCACGCCCGCGGCGCGACCAGCCGCTTCTAAGCCGTCACAGAGTGCGCGCGTGTTGGCACTTAATTGCTCATGAAAGCCGGGCTGGCTAATGAGCTTTAATGTCATGAGGCCAGCGCGCATGGCAATGGGGTTGCCCGACAGGGTGCCGGCTTGATACACCGGGCCCAGAGGCGCGATGCATTCCATGATGTCACGCTTGCCGCCAAAGGCGCCGACCGGCATGCCACCGCCAATAATTTTGCCCAAGGTGGTTAAATCGGGTGTCACACCATAAAGAGCTTGAGCACCGCCTAAGGCAACACGAAAACCTGTCATCACTTCATCAAAAATGAGAACCGCACCGGAGCGATCACAGATCTCACGCAAACCTTGCAGGAAGCCCGGCAGCGGTGGAATCAAGTTCATGTTGCCCGCGACCGGCTCTACGATGACACAGGCCACTTCATGCCCTCGCTCAGCAAAGAAAGCTTGAGCGCTCGCCAAGTCGTTGTAGGGCAGGGTAATGGTATGGACTGCGAGGCTGTCCGGTACGCCGGCCGAGCTGGGGACGCCGAGCGTGAGCGCGCCGGAACCCGCTTTAACCAACAAGGAATCGGAGTGCCCGTGATAGCAGCCCTCAAACTTCACCAAGACATCGCGGCGCGTATAGCCACGTGCAAGTCGAATTGCGCTCATGGTGGCTTCGGTGCCGGAGCTGACCATGCGGATCAACTCCATGCTCGGCATTAACTCACGCACGCGTGTGGCCATTTCAACTTCCACTTCCGTAGGCGCACCAAAAGAGAGGCCGAGTGTGGCCGCCTCTTGTACTTCGCGAATCACCTCCGGATGAGCGTGACCCAAGATCGCCGGTCCCCAAGAGCAGACGTAATCGATATAGCAGCGGTCATCGGCGTCGAATAAATAAGCACCTTGAGCACGGGCGAAAAATACCGGGTTGCCACCGACCCCACGAAACGCTCGTACCGGCGAATTGACGCCGCCGGGAATGACCTCGCATGCAGCAGCGAATAAACGATCGGAACGATTGCTGGTCATGGCTGAATAAACTCCTGAGAAAATTGTTGTGCGCGTTGGCGTATGTCGGGGGCTTGCCAAAGATTGGCGATGACCGCAACCGCATCAGCGCCAGCGTCAATAACGGATGCCACATTATCCGGCGTAATGCCGCCTATCGCTACTAAAGGTAAGGTTAATTGTGCTCGCGCCGCACGCAATGTTGCGAGCGAACAAAGCTGTGTCTGGGGCTTTGTGGTCGAAGCAAACACGGCGCCGAACGCGACATAGCTTGCTCCGTCATGCACGGCTTGAAGGGCTAACTCAATACGGTTATGACAGGTCACGCCAATGATGGCGTGCTCGCCTAAGCGGGCCCTTGCAGTGGCAACTTGACCATCGCTTTGCCCGAGGTGAACGCCGTCGGCAGAAATGCGGGCAGCTAGCTCAACATCATCATTAATGAGTAGCGGAACTTGATATTGGCGACACAGCGCGAGTAGGGCCAAAGCCTCGTCCAGCCGACGCGTCTGTTCGCGCTCAAAATCGGCAGGGTTAAGACGGTCTGCTATTTTGTCTCGGTATTGCACGACGCGCGCTCCCCCAGCGAGCGCGGCAGCCACCGAAGCTAACAAGTGATCGCCGAGTTGTGAATCCGTGATGGCGTAGAGACCTTGGATCACGAGTGGGCATTCCACACGGAATGAATGCGACGAGGAAGCCATTGACCTTGAGTACGCGGTCGATCGGCATGCGTTAGGGCTGCGGTGACAAAGTGTTGACTCTGCTCAACGGCGGCCAACAGCGGCATGCCAGCCGCTAAGCCTGCGGCGAGTGCCGCAGCCAATGTGCAGCCCGAGCCGTGAAACTCGCCTTCAAGACGAGGTAGGCTGCTCTTCAACATTAATTCGCCTTTGCAATATAGGCTGTTGATGAGCTGGTCGCCGGGCTCGTGCCCCCCTTTTAACCAAATGTTTTCGGCGCCGGCCTCGGTGAGCCGCTCTACGGCTTCAGTGAGGTCGTCACAACCGGCGAGTAGTCGGGCTTCTACCGAGTTGGGGGTGATGATGGTCGTTAAAGGAAGTGCGGCAAGCAGAGCGTCGCGCAGGTCTTGTTGCGCCAAATTCCCCCCGGAATTTGCTGATAACACAGGGTCTAACACAACAGGCAGGTGGCGGAACGCATGGAGACTTTCGAAAACGGTGCGCACCGCCGCCGCTGAGCCCAGCATGCCCAATTTAATGCACGCCACGGGGAGGTCGGCTAAGACGCGCAAAGCCTGTTCGCGCATAAATTCGGGGGCCGTGAGTTGGAAGTCGTAAACGCGTTGGCTGTCCTGAACGGTCAGTGCGGTCGCAATAACGGCAGCATGGCCACCGAGTGCTGAAATCGACTCAATATCGGCCTGCAGGCCTGCGCCTCCCGAGGGGTCTAGCCCCGAAAAGCATAACGTGACCGGGCGCATCAGAAGGGTTTCACCACAACAAGGATGACAATCGCCACCAAGGCCAACACAGGCGCTTCATTAAAGAGGCGAAAAAAAACATGAGACTTCTGGCATCGGCGCTCGGCGAGTTGCACGCGGTAATGACCACAGGCTAGGTGGTAAATAATGAGAGCAAGCACCAGTACTAATTTGGCATGTAGCCAGCCTTGCCCCTGCCAGGCGGGCCACTGAACCACAAGCAATGCAAAGCCCAGCACAACGGTTAGTACCAACGAGGGCCACATGATGCCGCGATAGAGCTTGCGAGCCATAACAACAAAGCGCTCATGTCCCGCATCGTCGAGCGTTTGCACATGGTAAACAAACAAACGAGGCAGATAAAAAAGCCCTGCAAACCAACAAACGACAGCAATAATATGGAACGCTTTTAACCACAGCATAGTTTTCTCCTTCGATATCGCGCAGTCTGCCAATATCCTGCAAGGGCGGCTACTAGCCAAAGACCGAACGGAGTGTTTGCTCCTCAGCGGGGCTTCTCGGATAATCGCGCTATTGTTTTGCCGTAGCTCACCCTGTTGAGCACTCTGGAGTCATCGTCGCATGATTAACGTGGGAATTGTCGGGGGCACTGGCTACACCGGTGTCGAGTTGCTGCGCTTGCTGGCTCAGCATCCGCAGGTTCAGATTAAAGTCATCACCTCACGTGGCGATGCTGGCTTGCCGGTTGCTAGCATGTTCCCTAATTTGCGCGGCCACGTGGATCTAGCCTTTAGTGCACCTGATCTGGATAGTTTGCTGGCTTGTGACGTGGTGTTCTTTGCTACGCCCAACGGTATTGCCATGCAGCAAGTTCCCGCGCTTCTGGCGGCTGGTGTGAAGGTCATTGATCTCGCTGCGGATTTTCGACTTAAAGATGAACACACGTGGGCGCAATGGTATGGCATGCCGCACGCGTGCCCTGAGTTGTTGACCGATGCTGTGTATGGTCTTCCGGAGATCAACCGCGATGCCGTCCGTCAGGCGCGCTTAGTGGCTAACCCAGGGTGTTACCCCACGGCCGTGCAGCTGGGCTTCTTGCCCCTGATCAAAGCGGGCTTGTGTGACACGCAAAGTTTAATTGCCGATGTGAAGTCGGGTGTTTCTGGCGCAGGCAGGAAGGCTGAAGTACATAGCTTGCTATGCGAGACCAGTGAAAGCTTTAAGGCCTATGGGGTGTCAGGTCATCGGCACTTGCCCGAAATCCGTCAAGGCTTAACGCAGGCTAATGGCGCGCCCGTCGGGCTGACCTTCGTGCCGCATTTAACGCCAATGATTCGTGGGATTCATGCCACGCTTTATGCACGAGTTAAGGACACCTCGGTGGACTTGCAAGCGCTCTACGAAGCCGCCTACGCCGACGAACCTTTTGTGGATGTGATGCCTCAAGGCAGCCATCCCGAGACACGCAGTGTTAAAGGCGCCAATACCTGCCGACTGTCCGTATTTCGCCCACAGGGTGGCGACACCGTCGTTATTCTTTCAGTGATTGATAACTTAGTGAAGGGTGCAGCCGGGCAGGCGGTGCAAAACATGAATATTGTTTTTGGCTTTGATGAGTCCGAGGGGCTTCGTCACATTGGATTGCTGCCCTAATGGCCAGAGCTACGCGTCGTCGCGATCGCTTGCAGCGCATCATGCTGGTGCCTGTTAGCCCTTTGCGACAACTATCGACCCGTGCCGCATATATTTTGCTGGCACTGGTTTGCGTGTTGCTCGCTTTTATGGCGGGGCGCTGGTCTGTGCACCAGTCAGCAGCAGGTGTTGCTAAGCAGCTATCGCAATTGAATAAATCCAGTGCAACGCAATTGCGCTCACTGGAGTTGCAGACGGACATTCGCTTAAAAGAGTGCAGCATTATTCAGGCGGGATCAGAACGGCTGCAGGAAGACAATTTGGAGTTGCTCGCCAGCTTGGCTTTGCTAGAGGATCGCATGGCTTTTTATAAGCGATTGGCCGCCCCCCAATCTAGCGCAAACTCATTGACCATTGAGCAATTCGAGTTGCTGCCTGCAAAGCGTCCGGGACAGGTTCGCTATCGTCTGTTGGTCACTCGTGGCAATGCAGCAGGCTCTTCCACCAGTGCGACTGTTTCTGCTACCGCAAGTGCGGGCGGCCGCGTGATTAAGCTAGACATGCCTGCACCTCGATTTCAATTTCGTTATTATCAGCAGTTCAGTGGCGAGTGGACGTTGCCTGCGGGTTTCGTCCCTGAGCGCGTGGACATTCAGGTTCGTAGTGCCGCTGGCTCGATCAGTCGTCGGTATAAGTGGGAGCTCCAATCCCGCTAATTTTGAGGTTTCATATGTTTAACCCGAAGCAAAAAAAGACGGATTTATCCGCCTATAAAGACCATAGCTTTATCAGCAAGCAGGCTCGTATTCAGGGCGATATCCACTTTCAAGGCGCGCTGCACGTGGAAGGTCGTATTGAAGGGCAGGTAGTCGCTAAGGATGGTTGTTTGCACCTGCATGGTGAAATCGTCGGTGATATTGATGTCGCCAATGCCGTGATTAACGGAGTGGTGCGCGGGAATTTGACTTGTCATGAACATCTGGAGCTCGCAAGCGAGGCTCAGGTCTTTGGCACAGTGAATTATCACAGCTTAGAAATGATGTTGGGTGGTCAGGTCACCGGTTTAATGCAGCCGATGACCAAGCCAACACTGAGTGTGGTGAAAGAGCCAGCGGCATAAGTGTGAATAGTTGACTGCTTTACTTGGTTTTACGGCATAATCCACTGAGTCTATTTCCGAAGGTGTTGGTGAATGAGTGATGTAGCTGCGGCATTAGTTCTGAGTGACAAGGCGGCCGAAAAGGTACGCAAACTCCGTGCTGGTGAAGACAATCAGAACCTAAAGTTGCGTGTATACATTACAGGTGGCGGTTGTTCGGGCTTTTCCTACGGCTTCACGTTTGATGAGGCCGAAAAAGAGGGCGACTCTTTATTTCTGAATGGCGATGTCACCATGTTGGTTGATCCTATGAGTTTTCAGTATTTAGTGGGCTCGGAGATCGATTACGTCGAAGGCTTGAACGGGTCGCAATTTGTGGTGCACAACCCCAACGCGACGGCCACGTGTGGTTGCGGCTCCTCGTTTTCTATTTGATTCGACAGCTAAGCAATCACTAACCCTAGGCCAGCAGGATGATAGGCGCCCAGGACGCGGGGGCCTTTCGCTCCTGTTACCGTAGGTAAGTTACCCGCTAAACCCAGCACAGTTTGTCGCGCTAACCAAGCAAATGCCAAGGCCTCCACGCATTGCGGGTCTATGCCTTTACGTGCACTACTCGCAACCTGCCAATTCGGTAAGTTCTCGGCTAGTCGTGCCAGCAAAAAATCATTAAAGGCTCCGCCACCACAAACCACGAGCTCACCTGTCTCCGCTTTTGCGGTTTGCGTGATGCTCTGACAGATCGAGAGGGCGGTCAGCTCACTCAGGGTGGCTTGGATATCGGCTGCAGAGATTACTCGGGACTCGTCTGCTAGCTGCGCATTAAGCCAGTCCAAACCAAACTGCTCGCGCCCCGTACTTTTCGGTGCTGCTTGTTGAAAGAATGGATGCTGCAACAGGCGGTGCAGTAAAGCGTTATCAACCTGACCTGTGCTCGCCCATTGGCCGCCCTCATCGAAAGGCCTGCCGGTGTGTTGTTGGCACCACGCATCCAGCAACATATTCGCGGGTCCCGTATCAAACCCTATCGTTGGTTGTCCGGTATTTTTCGCCGGAATGATCGTGATGTTTGCAATTCCGCCTAAATTAAGCACCACGGTACAATCCGCATGATGGCCAAATAGCTGTTCGTGGAATGCTGGAACCAGGGGAGCGCCTTGTCCGCCTGCAGCCATGTCGCGCCGTCTGAAATCGCTGACGACAGCAATCCCTGTCTGCTCTGCTAGGGTGTTCGCGTCACCCAGCTGTAGCGAGAAGGCTGGCGTGAATGTTGGCCTATGCCGAATCGTTTGGCCATGAAAGCCAATGGCAGTAACTTGCGAGGCCGCTAGGCCAGATTCATTGAGGCAGCTAAGGCATGCTGTAGCAGTTTCTGCTGCAATGCGGTGGTCAAGTTTGCCAAGCTCATCAATGGACTCCAGTTGTCCGCTGGCCATGGCCAGAATGTTTGCACGCAGGTCCTCGGGCCAGCTTTGACTGACTCGTGCAATTAACGCAGGCTGGCTAGGGTGGGACCAGTCGGCAATCACGACATCTATTGCGTCAACACTCGTGCCCGACATCACGCCCATGAAAATACTCACAGCAGCCTCTAGCTCAATTCACTGAGCGATTAGCCTACCGTATTGGGAAGAAATCGACATCACGCCACACGGAAAGAGCAATGATAGAATCGCGAAAATTTTTGTTTGAGCAGAAGCAATGACACCGGAACAGCAACTCGCCCGAATCCAGCGCGGTACAGAAGAAATCATTCAAGTCGATGAGCTGTTGGCTCGTTTAAAGACAGGTCGGCCACTGAGGGTTAAGGCTGGCTTTGATCCAACAGCACCTGATTTGCACTTAGGGCATACCGTATTGATTAACAAGCTCAGGGTATTTCAAGACCTCGGGCATGAAGTCATTTTCTTGATCGGCGACTTCACGGGCATGATTGGCGACCCGACCGGCAAAAATGTGACACGCAAGCCGCTCACTGCTGAGCAGGTGGCAGTGAACGCACAGTCCTACGCTGAGCAGGTTTTTAAGATTTTAGATCCTGCGAAAACACGGGTGGTCTTCAATTCGGAATGGATGGGCAAAAAATCTGCTGCCGACATGATTCAGCTCGCGGCGCAGTACACCGTGACGCGGATGATGGAGCGCGATGACTTTAGTAAGCGCTTCGCAGCACAGCAGCCCATTTCTATTCATGAGTTTTTATACCCTCTTTTGCAGGGCTATGACTCCGTTGCACTAGAGGCTGATGTGGAGCTGGGCGGCACCGATCAGAAGTTCAATCTATTAATGGGCCGAACTTTGCAGGCCCGTCATGGTCAGCCAGCGCAAATCTGTATCACGGTTCCCATTCTTGAAGGTCTGGATGGCGTGCAGAAAATGTCCAAGTCCTTGGGTAACTACGTCGGCGTCACGGATTCGCCCGGGGAGATGTACCAAAAGCTCTTGTCGATTCCCGATAGTGTGATGTGGCGTTACTTCGAGCTGCTGAGCTTTAAAACCGTTGAAGCAGTTGCGCAGCTGCAAGCCGATGTCGAGGCTGGACGAAATCCGCAAGAGGTTAAGCGCCTTCTCGCAGAAGAGATCATTACTCGTTTCCACTCTGAAGAAGCAGCCGCTAATGCTCACAAGGCAGCAGGCAACGTATTGCAGAAAGGTGAGATTCCCGCTGATGTGCCGGACGTGGCGATCTCTCTTCTAGAAGGCGAGTCGCAAATTCATTTGGTGGCGGTGCTGAATCGCGCAGGTTTAACCAAGAACTCCGCCTCAGCAAAAGACGTGATACAGCGTAAGGCGGTTTTTGTCGATGGTCAGCCTGCGCCAGAGGGCTTTGCTATGAAAGCGGGTGACAGCCATGTTATTCAAGCGGGCAAGAAAGCGATTGCAAAGATCACGGTGTCGTAAATCGATTATGAAACACACGATTCGTTCGTTTTTGACGGAAAAGTGAGCGAACGATGAAGGTTTCGTGAAAAGGTGTTTGACACCTCGTTTTGCATCCCTATAATGCCCCCCACACCGCAGCGATGCTGAGGTGTAGCGAAGAAAGTTTGTTGAAAAACAATGACTTAAGTAGCGATAGCGGGTGATTTAGAGGTTCCGCTAGTTGATTCGAAGATGCTGAAAAATTTCTGCAAATTCTGATTGACACGGTGATGAGAATCACTAGAATACGCCTCCTCGCAAGACGCACTGCAGACGATGCAGTGATGAGTTCTTTAACAGTTTAGTCAAACAACTTGTGTGGGTTTTTGCAGTTGTGAGTGACATCGAAAGATGAAAACTATCAACGGCAATAACTTACTCGTGAATTCATGAGAAAGACCAATTGTTCGTTGAGCCAAGCTTGGTGCTCTTAAGGCACTATGTAGTATTAAACTGAAGAGTTTGATCATGGCTCAGATTGAACGCTGGCGGCAGGCTTAACACATGCAAGTCGAGCGGGGACTTCGGTCCTAGCGGCGAACGGGTGAGGAATGCTTGGGAATCTGCCTGGTAGTGGGGGATAACGTTTCGAAAGGAACGCTAATACCGCATACGTCCTACGGGAGAAAGGGGGGGATCTTCGGACCTCTCGCTATCAGATGAGCCCAAGTCGGATTAGCTAGTTGGTGAGGTAAAGGCTCACCAAGGCGACGATCCGTAGCTGGTCTGAGAGGATGATCAGCCACACTGGAACTGAGACACGGTCCAGACTCCTACGGGAGGCAGCAGTGGGGAATATTGGACAATGGGCGAAAGCCTGATCCAGCCATGCCGCGTGTGTGAAG